>CANJHI010000005.1 GCA_947474005.1 Alphaproteobacteria bacterium
CGGCATCGCGACACGGCCGACCGGCGGCATGGCCGGGCGGCTGAGCGCCGGCTGACCGGTCTGCATCGGGCGGCTCATGTCGAGCGACAGATAGTTCGGCGCCGGCTGCTGTGCGGCCATGGCGGAGATCCCGGTCGAAACCACCGAGACACGCATGCGACCCTGCATCGTTGCGTCGAAGGTCGAGCCGAAGATGATGTTGGCGTCGGCGTCCACTTCCTCGCGGATGCGGTTGGCCGCCTCGTCGACCTCGTGCAGCGTCATGTCGAGGCCGCCGGTGATGTTGATGAGAACGCCCTTGGCGCCCTTCATCGAATGATCTTCCAGCAGCGGGTTGGAGATCGCCGATTCGGCGGCGACGCGGCTGCGGTCCGGCCCCTCGGCCTCACCGGTGCCCATCATCGCCTTGCCCATCTCGCCCATCACGGTGCGGATGTCGGCGAAGTCGAGGTTGATGAGGCCCGGCATGACCATGAGATCGGTGACGCCGCGCACGCCCATGTGCAGCACGTCGTCGGCCATCTTGAAGGCGTCGGCGAAGGTCGTCTTCTCGTTGGCGATCTTGAACAGGTTCTGGTTGGGAATGACGATCAGCGTGTCGACCACCTTCTCCAGTTCCAGGATGCCCTGCTCGGCCGACTGCATGCGGCGGCGGCCCTCGAAATGGAACGGCTTGGTGACGACGCCGATGGTGAGGATGCCCTGCTCGCGCGCCGCGGCGGCGATCACGGGAGCGGCGCCTGTGCCGGTACCGCCACCCATGCCGGCGGTGACGAACACCATGTTGGCGCCATCGAGAAGCTGGAGGATCTCCGGCAAGGCTTCCTCGGCTGCCTGACGACCGACTTCCGGCCGGGCGCCCGCACCCAGGCCCTGGGTGATGGTGATGCCGAGCTGTACCCGCCGATCGGCGAGCGACTGACCGAGCGCCTGCGCATCGGTGTTGGCGACGATGAATTCCACGCCTTCGAGCGCGGCGCTGATCATGTTGTTGACGGCGTTTCCGCCTGCGCCGCCGACACCCACGACGGTGATACGCGGCTTAATCTCTGACTCCTTTTGGGGGAGGCTGAGGTTGATTGTCATTCGGCTTTCTCCACGCAAACGAGGGGGGTATCTGCTCGGAGTAGCGACGCGGACCCTTTTGACTAAAGACCCTTCCTCGCCACCGGCTTTTTTCTTGTCGTTATCTACAGCCTGTAGGAACTTTTACGTCCCACACAACATATTGCCTAAAAGTTGTCTCTAATCCAACTGCCAATGCGGCCGATGCGACTCGCCTGAGCTTCCGTCGACGCCGGCTGGGCCTGCGCCGTGGCGTGATGGTGAAGAGCATACGACAGCAGGCCTGCGGCGGCAGAAAATGCCGGCCCGCCGGTGGAATCCGCCAGCCCGGCGAGGCGCAGCGGCGCCCCGGTGCGGACCTTCTTGTTGAGAATCGCCGCCGCGACCTCGGGAACGCCGTCGAGCTGGCAACCGCCGCCCACCAGAACAGCCCGTCCGCCGGCCAACTTATCCACACCGCTGGCCTCGAGTCGGCTGCGCACGAGTTCGAACGTCTCCTCGATACGCGGGCGAATGATGCCGACCAGGATCGACCGCGGAATGTGATTGGGCCGGGTGCGATCCTCCTCGCCGATCAGCGGCACGTCGATAATGTCGTACTCGTCGTTGGGCTTGGCGACGGCCCGGCCGATCTGGGTTTTCATCCGCTCGGCATGGGCGAGCGGCGTCGACAGGCCGCGGGCGATGTCGCGCGTCACATGCTCGCCGCCGACCGGAATCGAATCGACGTGAACGAGGTGGCCTTCGTAGAAGACGGCGATCGACGTGGTGCCGGCTCCCATGTCGATCAGCGTGACGCCGAGGTCGCGCTCGTCGGAGACCAGCGAGCTGAGCCCGGCCGCGTGGCTCGCCACGACCCGCTCGGCGATTTCGAGATGGGCGCGACGCACGCAGACCTGAAGATTGCGCATCGCGCCGCTTGCCGCCGTGACGAGATGGACGTCGACGCCCAGCCGCTCGCCGAACATGCCACGCGCATCCCGGACGGGCGTGCCGTCGACCGAATAGCCGATGGCGGCGGAATGGATGATGTCGCGATCCCCCGTCTCGGCGGGAAGCTGGATGTGCTGCTGGACACGGCGGACATCACGCTCGCCGATCTCATGATGGCCGATGGCCACCTCCAGGCTCTGGTTGTGCGAGGCAGCCGATCCGCCGCTCACGCCCACGATCACCTCGCGGACGTGCTCGCCGCACATCTCCTCCGCGGTCGACACCGCCGAGGAGATCGCGCGGGTCGCTGCCTCCATGTCGACGATGTTGCCGGAGCGCATGCCCAGCGCCGGCTGATGGCCGATGCCGACCACCCGGAGCCCCTGTCCATCGACGCGTGCCACGAAACAAACGACCTTGTTGGTTCCGATGTCGAGCGCCGCAATAACGCCGTTTCTTGCCTTGGCCACGATGTCCCCCGTCTCTACGCGTACACTTTAGGTTTCATTCACTTCACACCGGACCCTGCAGCGTATCCGCACCCGGTCCGCGTTTCCTGAGATAGAGCTTGTCCGGCAACCTGAGATCGACGACGCCAAACTCGCGCGACAGCAACTTGTGTTGCCCGTCGAGCTTGGCGAGTTGCTGGAGGGCGGCAACCGCATCCTCCTCGGGCAGCCAGATCTCCACGCCATTGCTCAGAACCAGATTCCAGCGCCGCTGGCCGACCCACACGGCGGCGCGTAGCTGGCGGGCCACGGCCGGCTCGTAGGCGAGCAGCAGCAGCAGTTCGCCGACATGCTCGGGCGCGCCCGGCCCGCCCAGCAGCAGCAGCGACTCGGCACCGGGCGGCATGCGGCTCGCCTTCACGGTGCGGCCATTGCGGTCGATCAGGGTGTACTCCGTGCCGTTCTGCCAGAGGGCGACGGCGCGGCGCTCGCGCAGGACCACATAGAGCGTGTCCGGCAGGCGCCGCTCGACGGTGGCGCCCGCCACCCAGTCGATCGCCTCGAGGCGCTGGCGGGACGCCTGCAGGTCGACACCCAGCAGCGAATCGCCCGGCTTGACGTTGAGGGCAGCCAGAATGGCGCTGCGCTCGACATAGTCGCGGCCCTCGACAGTGACGTCGGCCAGCTTGAACGGCGTGATCGCCCCCACGACGCTGCGCGAGACCGCATCGATCCGGGACTGGACCTCGACCAGCCAGCCCTCGCGCCAGGCCCACCAGCCACCGCCCCCGCCGCAGCCGAGGAGCAGGACGGCGATGCCGAGCAGGAGCGGCTGGCGCCACAGCGGCCGGCCGGTCTTGCGCATCGGCCCGCGCTTCTTGCGGCGATCGTAGTCGCGGCGATTGGCCGTGGGTTTGGTCGCCGTTTTCCTGGGGGCGGCGCTCACGACGGACGCCTCGCATGATCGATCATCCAGGTCATGAGTTCGGACCACGAGATGCCGGCCCATTTCGCCTGCTCCGGCGCCAGCGACAGCGGCGTCATGCCGGGCTGCGTATTGAGTTCGAGGATGACCAGCCCCGACGTGCCGGGCTTCGAATCGTCCCAGCGGAAGTCCGCGCGACTGAGGCCATTGCAGCCAAGCTCCTGATACGCCGCGAGCGCCCACTGCTTTGCCGCCTCATAGACGTCGGCCGGTACCGGCGCCGGCACGAGATGCTCGGTAATGCCGTCGGTGTACTTGGCTTCGTAATCGTAGAAGCGGGTGCGCGGCCGGAGTTCGGTCACCGCGATCGGCGTGTCGCCCATCACCGCGACCGTGAGCTCGCGGCCCGGCACGAACTTCTCGACCAGCACGCGCTCGCCGAACGCCGCCTCGGCGGCCTCGACCGCGGCGAGGTTGTCGCCATCGCGCACGATATGGACGCCGATGCTGGAGCCCTGGTCGATCGGCTTCACGACATACGGCCGCGGCATCGGATCGCCCGCGGCGAGCGACCGGCGCTCGATCACGCGGCCGTCGGCAACGCGCAAGCCAAGCGAGGCGAAGACGTGTCGTGCCAGTGGCTTGTCCATGGCGATCGCCGAGGCGAGCACGCCGGAATGCGTGTAGGGAATCGCCATGATCTCGAGCACGCCCTGGATGCAGCCATCCTCGCCATAGCGGCCGTGCAGGGCGTTGAACACGACGTCCGGGCCGCCGCCTGCAGCCGGCCGCAGGAATTCGACGAGTGCGCGCAGATCGCGCTTCACGTCGTATTCGATGACCTTGTGGCCGCCTTCGCGCAATCCCTCGGCGCAAGCCTTGCCACTCACCAGCGAGACCTCGCGCTCGGGCGACCAGCCGCCCATCAGGACTGCGACGGTGCGCGTCATGCGCCCTCCCCGATACGTCGAATTTCCCACTCCAGTTGCACGCCGCTTTGCGCAAGGACGCGGCGGCGGACTTCCTCGCCCAGCGCCTCGATGTCGGCCGCCGTCGCCGATCCGAGATTGATGAGGAAGTTGCAGTGTTTCTCGGAGACCTGGGCGTCGCCGAGGCGCAGGCCACGGCAGCCGGCGCCGTCGATCAGTTCCCACGCCTTGTGGCCGGGCGGATTGACGAAGGTGGAGCCACCGGTGCGGCTGCGCGGCTGGGACTCGGTGCGAGCGGCATCGATCTCGGCGATGCGCCGCGCGATCGCGAGCTGGTCGCCTGGCGTGGCACGCAGCCGGGCCGAGGTGAAGATCCAATCGGCTGGCGCGGCGCTGTGGCGGTAGCTGAACCCCAGTTCGGCCGCGTCGACGCGATGGACCGCGCCGGCACGGTCGACGGCCTCGGCCGAGACGAGGACCTGCGAAAGCTCGCCGCCGTAGGCGCCGCCGTTCATGGCAACGGCACCGCCGATCGTGCCGGGAATGCCGCTCAGGAATTCTAGGCCCGCCAGGCTGTGCTCGCGCGCCGTCAGGGCGACATTGAGATCGAGCGCGCCCGCGCCGCTCACCACTTCATGACCTTCGACCGAGACAGCGGTGAAGCTGCGCATCAGCCGGATGACCACACCCTTCACACCGCCGTCGCGTACCAGCAGGTTCGAGCCGACGCCCAACACTGTGACCGCAACATCATTTGGCAACGACGCCAGGAACGACGACAGGTCCTCGACGTCGGCCGGCCGGAACAGCACCTCGGCCGGCCCGCCGGTGCGGAACCAGGTCTGCGGACCGAGCGGTGCGTCGGCCACGAGCCGGCCCCGCGGCTTGGACAGCCGATCGATCAAATGGGGGCGAGCGGTCGCGAGCGCCATCATGCCGCCGATCCAGGATCGTTGGCGTTGGCGATGGGCCGAGGACCGGCCTGCTCGGCAGCGAGCTGCTGGATCTGCCCGGGCAAGGCGTGCGCCCAGGCCGTGATGTTGCCGGCGCCGAGACAGACCACGACGTCACCCGGCCGCGCGGCCTGCCAGATCAGTCCGGGCAGGTCGCCCGGCGCGCCGAGCGGCGTCACGTCCCTATGTCCGGCGCGCTGGGCCAGATTGACCAGCATGTCGCGGTTGACGCCCTCGATCGGCGCCTCGCCAGCGGCATAGACGTCGGCGATGATCACCGCGTCGGCATCCGAGAAGCAGGTCGCGAACTCGTTCTTGAGCGAGGCCAGCCGCGAATAGCGGTGCGGCTGCATGACGGCGATGACCCGGCCCGACCCGCCGTAGGCCTGACGCGCCGCGCGCAGGACGGCGGCGATCTCGACAGGATGATGGCCGTAATCGTCGATCACCGTGATGCCGTGCGCCTCACCGGTCTTGGTGAAGCGCCGCTTGACGCCCGCGAACGATCCCAGCGCGCGGCGGATGATGTCGTCGGACAGCCCCATCTCCTGCGCCACGGCGATGGCTGCGAGCGCGTTCTGCACGTTGTGCTGGCCGAACATCGGCAGGCGCAGGCCACTGATGATGCGCGACTCGTTGGTCGTGCGGTGCTCGACCATGACATCGAAATCGGCACCGCTGCGGTCGAGCCGCAGGTTGATCGCCCGCACGTCGGCATTGGCGCCGATACCGTAGGTGACGATGCGCCGGTCGGCGACGCGTGGGATCAGCGCCTGGACCTCGGGATGATCGGAGCACAGGACCGCGAAACCGTAGAACGGGATGTTCTCGACGAAGCGCACGAACGCCTCGCGCAGCGCATCGAAGGTGCCGTAGTGATCGAGATGCTCGGGATCGACGTTGGTCACGATGGCGATGGTGGCGGGCAGGCGCAGGAACGAGCCATCGGACTCGTCGGACTCCACGACCATCCAGTCGCCGCCACCCAGCCGCGCATTGGTACCGTAGGCGTTGATGATGCCGCCGTTGATGACCGTCGGATCGAGCCCGCCGGTGTCGAGCATGGCGGCCACCAGCGACGTCGTCGTGGTCTTGCCGTGGGTGCCGCCGACGGCGATCGACCATTTCAGGCGCATCAGCTCGCCCAGCATCTCGGCGCGGCGCACGACCGGCAGCAGGCGCGCACGCGCCGCCATGACCTCGGGATTGTCCTTCTTCACAGCACTCGAGACGACGATGACCTGGGCGTTCGAGATGTTGTCGGCGCGGTGGCCGATCGCCACCTTGATGCCGAGATCGTTCAGCCGGCGCGTGTTCGCGCTCTCGGCAATGTCACTGCCCTGTACCGGATAGCCGAGATTGTGCAGCACCTCGGCGATGCCGGACATGCCGATGCCGCCAATGCCGACGAAGTGGATGAGACCAATATCGAGCGGCAGCGCCCTCATGCGGCGACTCCTGACGGCGAAAGGGAGGGAGTGGCGATCAGCTCGCCGACGAGATCGGCCAGCCGCGCCGCGGCATCTGGCCGGCCGGCGGCGTGCGCCGCCGCGGCCATGTCGACCAGCCGCTGTGGCGCCTCGAACAGCGCGCGCAGATGGCCAGACAGCGTCTCGGCAGTGAAAGTCGCGTGATGCATCAGCACAGCAGCACCGGCCGCTTCGAGCGCCCGGGCGTTCACGACCTGATGCTGGTCGGTGTGGAAGGGATACGGCACGAGGATCGACGGCCGACCGACAGCGGCAAGCTCGGCCACCGTCGAGGCACCCGATCGCGCGATCACCAGATGCGCGCCCGCCAGCCGTTGTGGCATGTCGGCGAAGAAGGGCGCCAACTCGGCCACGATGCCGCTCTGGGCATACATCGCACGCACGCGCTCGATATCCTCGGTCCGGCACTGCTGCACCAGACGCAGGCGGGCTCGCAACGCCGCTGGCAACGACAGGATCGCCTGCGGAATGACTTGGCTGAACGACGCCGCGCCTTGGCTGCCGGCGAACACGAGAAGGTCGATGACGAGATCAGGGCCCGGCGCGCGATAAGGCGAGCCGCGCAACACGCGCACGGCGTCGCGCACCGGATTGCCGACCATTCGCGCACGCGGATCGCTTTCCAGGCCGCGGGTTACCGGGAAGGAGGTCGCCACCTTGGAGACGCCGCCCAGCACCCAGCGGTTGGCCTTGCCGAGCACGGCGTTCTGTTCATGCACTATCGCCGGCGTGCGGCGCAGGCGGGCCGCGATCATCGTCGGCACCGAGGCATAGCCGCCGAACCCGACCACGGCGGCCGGACCGATGCGGCCGAGCGCGCGCCAGGCGTCGAACAGGCCAAGCCCGAGCGAAAACAGTGCCATCAACCGCCGCCGCAGCGAGCCGGTCGGGCTTGCCGAACGGATGTAGTGGATCGGCCGGCGTGACAGCGCGCCCTGCCACTGCCGGCCGCGCGCATCGGTGACGAGCGTAAACGGCAGGCCGCGCGCCTCGAGCTCGCCGGCCAGCGCCTCGGCGGGGAACACATGCCCGCCGGTGCCGCCGGTCGCCAGGACCACGGGGCGCAGCTCAGCCATCACACGGCCTCCCGGAGGCCGGCATGCTCACGCGTCAGCGACAGCATCATCCCGACACAGATCGCCATGGCCAGCGCCGAGGAGCCGCCGTAGGAGATGAACGGCAGCGTCATGCCCTTGGCCGGAATGAGTTGGATGGTCGAGGCCATGTTGATGGCGGCCTGCAGACCGAACTGCACGGCGAGCCCGGTGGCGGCCAGCGTGATGAAGAGGCTGGTCTCCTTTGACGCGCGCGACATTGAGCGCAGCGTCACGAAGGCGAACAGGCCCAGGATCAACAGGCAGACCACCAGGCCGAATTCCTCGCCGGCGACAGCCATGACGAAATCGGTGTGGGCGTCCGGAAGCTGCGCCTTCACCGTGCCCTCGCCCGGACCGCGCCCGAACAGGGAGCCGTTCATGAAGGCCTCGAGCGATGTATTGACCTGATAGTTGTCACCCGACGAGGGATCGAGAAATCGGTCGAAGCGGCTGCGTACGTGGTTGAACATGAAGTAGGCGCCGACCAGCGCGCCGCCGGCGCCGATCGCACCGAAACCCGCAACCCACATCGGCAGGCCGACGACGAAGAGCTGGACGCCCCAGACCGCCGCCACGACGACGCTCATGCCGAGGTCTGGCTGCATGATGAGCAGCCCCAGCACCCCTCCCACCAGCAGGGTCGAGAGAAAGTAGCCCGGCGCACGCCGCTCGGTGCGGCTCTGCGCCAGCAGCCAGGCCGAGATCACGGCAAGGCTGGGCTTGGCGAATTCCGAGGGCTGCAGACTGGAAAGACCGGGCACCGAGATCCAGCGGCGCGCGCCCTTGATTTCGACGCCGATGATGAAAGTGGCCGCCAGGAGCACGACGCTGCCGCAGAATACCAGCAGGGCGAGCCGTCGGATGTGTCGCGGCGAGGCCAGCGATATGGCCAGCATCACCATCAGCGCCATCGGCAGGAAGATGAACTGGCGCTTGGCGAACATGAAGGAGTCGGCGCCGATCCGTTCGGCCGCCGGCGGCGATGCCGCCAGCGTCAGCATCACGCCGAAGGCCATGATCGCGAGGATCGCGCCCAGCGACCAGCGATCGACGGTCCACCACCATTGACCAATGACACTGCGGTCGTCGCGTGGAACCTGGATCATGCCGCTTTCCCCAAACGCTGAGCGCCCGGCAGCGCCCGCGCCATGGCACGGAACGCATCACCGCGATGCTCGTAACTCTTCCATTGATCCCACGATGCGCAGGCGGGCGAGAGCAGAACCACCGATGGTCCCCCACCTGGTCCAGTGGCTTCGCGCTGCGCGCGCGCGTGCGCCGCATCGAGCGCCGACTGAAGATCGCCGCAACGGCTATAGGGCAGCTTGCCTTCGAGCTGGCTGGCGAACAGGTCGCTCGCCTCGCCGATCAGGAAGGCATGGCGGATCCGGTCGAAGTAGGACACGAGCGGCGCCACGCCGCCCTCCTTCGCCTGACCACCGAGAATCCAGTAGATGTCGCGATAGCTCGACAGCGCGCGCGCGGTCGCATCGGCGTTGGTCGCCTTGCTGTCGTTGACGTAGACGACGTTGCCGGCCGAAGCTACGCGCTCCTGGCGGTGCGGTAGCCCGGGATAGCTGCGCAGCCCCGAGACGATCTTCTCGCGCGGGACGTCGAGCCAGCGGCACGCTGCCCAGGCGGCGGCCGCGTTCTGGGCATTGTGGTCGCCCGGCAGCGTCGGCACGTCGGAAAAGTTGAAGGTGTAACCATCGGCGTCGATCAGCATGCCGGCTCGATACGAGATGCCACCGGCCACGGGCCTGTCGAGCGCTACGGGTACGCAGGCGATGCCGGACCGGGCGGCGATCTCGCGCTCGACCACACGGGAGGGCTCGTCATCTGTGCCAATCACGGCGCAGTCGCCAGGCTGCTGTCGGGCAAAGATGTTCTGCTTCGCCGCGACGTAGCCCGCCATGTCGCCGTGACGGTCGATGTGATCGGGCGTGACGTTGAGCCAGATGGCGATGTTGGCGCGAAACGTCGCGAGCAATTCGAGCTGATAGGAGGAGAGTTCGAGGACATAGATGCCACCCGTGCCGAGCGGCGCCAGGTCGAGCGCGCCGCGGCCGATGTTGCCGCCAACCTCTGAGCGCATCCCCGCCTCCTCGAGGATGTGGCCGATCAGCGCCGTCGTCGTCGACTTGCCGTTGGTCCCGGTGATGGCGACGAACTGCGCCTTGGGCTCGGCGCGGGCGAGCAGTTCGACGTCGCAGAGGATCGGCTTGCCCGCGGCGCGCGCAGCCACGGCGACCGGATGCGGCTCGGGCAGACGGCTCGGGATGCCCGGGCTGATGATCAACGCGTTGGCACGGGACCAATCAATGGCGGTCGGGTCGACGAGCGTTACGCCCATGCCCGCGGCCTGCTCGCGCGACGACGCATTGTCGTCCCAGGCGACACACTCGATCCCTGCCGCCGCGAAGGCGCGCACGGTCGCCAGGCCGGAGCGCGCGAGCCCCAGCACGACGAACGACGAACCCTTGAGGACGGCGAGATCGATCATCCACTCACCTCAGCTTCAACGTGGCGAGGCCGGCCATCGCCAGGATGGCGGCGATGATCCAGAACCGGAAGACGATCGTGGGTTCGGCCCAGCCCTTCTGCTCGAAATGATGATGGAGCGGCGCCATGCGGAAGACCCGGCGGCCGGTCCATTTGAAGGACAGGACCTGGACGATCACCGAGATGGTTTCGAGCACGAAGAGGCCGCCCACGATGGCGAGCACGATCTCGTGCTTGGTGACCACGGCCACGGCGCCCAGCGCGCCGCCGATGGCGAGCGAGCCCGTGTCGCCCATGAAGACCATGGCAGGCGGCGCATTGAACCACAGGAAACCCAGGCCGGCCCCGACGAGCGCCGAGAGCAGAACCGCGAGTTCGCCGGAGCGCGGGATATGATGAAGAAAGAGGTAGTTCGTCAGGATGATGTTACCGACCACGTAGGCGATCAGGCCGAACACCGCCGACGCCATGATCACGGGGCCGATCGCCAACCCGTCGAGGCCATCCGTCAGATTGACGGCGTTGGATGCCCCCACCATCACAAGGCCGCCGAACGCCACGAACCCCACGACGCCGAGAGGCAGCAGCACATCCTTCAAGAACGGAAATGCCAGCATGTAACGCAACGGAGTCGGCGAGGACTGCGCAATCAGGTAGGCCGCGATGCCAGCCACCACGATCGAAAAGGCGAGCTTCACCTTGCCCGGTACGCCCTTGGAATTGCGCTTGGTGACCTTGAGGAAGTCGTCCCACAGTCCGATCGCGCCGAACGCCAGCGTGACACCAAGCACGATCCAGACATATCGGTTGGCAAGATCGGCCCACAGCAGCGTGGCGGTGGTGAGCGTGATCAGGATCAGCAGGCCGCCCATGGTGGGCGTGCCCTTCTTGGTCATGAGGTGGCTGGCGGGGCCGTCGTCCCGGATCGGCTGACCCTGGCGCTGCTTGCTGCGCAGCCAGCGGATCAAGGCGCCGCCGATCAGGAAACTCAACACCAGCGCCGTCAGGAATGCGCCAATCGAGCGGAACGTCAGGTAACGGAACAGGTTGAACGGCCCGAACACGTCCGCCAACGGATACAACAGATTGTAGAACATTCCCTAGTGTCCCGCCTCGCCGCCGCTTGTCGCCACGATGGCGTCCACGACGATCTTCATTTTCGATCCCAGTGAACCCTTGACCGCGATCACGTCACCGGCCCGAAGTGCCGCGGCGACATCACCCGCGAGCGCTACCGAGTCGGGCCGATGCACACCACGCTGTGCCGGCGCCAGGCGCCGCCACAAAGCCTGCATGTGCGGCCCGCACAGGAACACCTGTGCCGCTCCGCTCGTCGCCACGGCATCGGCCAGATCCGCGTGATAGGCATCGGCATCGGCGCCCTCACCCAGCTCACGCATGTCGCCCAGCGCCAGCATCCGCCGGCCTCCGGGCTTGGGCGCGGTACGCGACAACACAGCGAGCATCGCGCGGACCGACACAGGGTTGGCATTGTAGCTCTCGTCGAGCAGTTCGACTGCACCTGACCCGAACTTCAGCATCCGGCGCGCGCCGCGTCCCGGCGATGCCTTGACACTCGCCAGCGTCGCCGACGCCATCGCCACGTTGGCGCCAAGCGCCTCGACGACGGCAAGCGCCGCCACGCTGTTCAGCGCCCAATGTTCGCCCGCCGCGCCCAGTCGATACTCGATCCGGCGGCCGTGGATCAAGGCTGTAACGTCGCTGCCAGAATCATGCAGGTCGCAGGCGAGAAGTCGAGCCTCGGCCTGCCCGCTGCGGCCGAAGCCGACAATGCGGGAAACACCGAAGCGCCGGGCGTGATCCGAAAGGCGGTTATAGTGGCGGCTATCGCGATTGAGCACGGCGACGGCGCCTTCGGCCATGCCGGCAAACACGCAGCCCTTCTCGTCGGCGATCGCCTCTTCGCTGCCCATGTGTCCGATATGGACTGCACCCACGTTGGTGATCACGCCGACATGCGCCTCGACCTGGCGGGCCAGCGGCTCGATCTCGCCGGGGTGATTCATGCCAATCTCGAAGACACCGTAACGCGCCTCGCGCGGCAGCCGCGCCAGGCTGATCGGAACCCCGACATGGTTGTTGTAGCTTGCCACGCTGGCCGAGGTCGCCGCCTGGGCCGACAGCATGGCGCGCAACGCATCCTTGGTGCTGGTCTTGCCGACCGAACCTGTGACGCTCGCGATGCGAGCCTTGCTGCGGCGGCGGCCGGCACGGCCAAGATCGACCAGCGCCTTCATCGTGTCGGGAACGCGGATCAACGTGCCCCGAGCACCCTCGACCTCACGCGAGACGACAGCCGCGGCAGCACCGCGCGTCAACGCATCAGCCACGAAGCCGTGGCCGTCGCTGGTCTCTCCCGCAAGCGCAAAGAAGATGTCGCCCTTGCCGACGGCACGGCTGTCGAAGGTCACGCCGTCCGCCTCGAAGGGCGCGACGGCTGCGATCGGTGACAGCGCCGCGACGACTTCGTCGGAAGTCCAGAGGGCGCTCATGTCAGCGCCTTCCCTGGCGCGGAGAGTCCTGCAAGCTCGCGTGCGACTTCGGCGTCGTCGAAATGGTGCGTGACGCCCTTCATGGTCTGACCGGTCTCATGACCCTTGCCCGCGATCAGCAGCAGGTCGTCGGCACTGCGGAGGGCCGCCATGCCGGTTTCGATGGCGACATGCCGGCCGTCGGCGATCTCGGTCCAGTTCCTCCGGTCGGCTGCAATGCCGCGCAGGATCTCCGCCCGGATCGCTTCGGGCTCCTCGCTGCGCGGGTTGTCGTCGGTGACGATGGTGAGATCGGCGAGCCGGGTGGCGATCTCGCCCATGACCGGCCGCTTGCCGCGGTCGCGATCGCCGCCGCAACCGAACACCACGACGAGCTTGCCGCGCGCGAAGGGACGGAGCGTGCGCAGCACGGTCTCCAGCGCCTCCGGCTTGTGGGCGTAGTCGACGTAGACGGGCGCACCCGACCGATGACGGGCCACAAGCTGCAGGCGGCCCGGCGCGCCTGTCAGACTGCCGAGCCCGGCCACGGCCCGCGCCGGATCGCCGCCCGTCGCCACCACGAGGCCAAGAGCCGCGAGCGCATTGGATGCCTGGAAGCCACCGACCAACGGGAGGTCGATCTCATGGCGCGTGCCCAGCACTTCCATCGTCAGGTGCTGGCCGGTCGACGTCGGATCGTCGGCCAGCAACCGGATGTCGCGGCCCGTCGTGCCATAACTCCAGAAGCGGATGCCGCGCCGCACGCAGATCGTGGACAGTGCCTCGGCGCGATCGCTGTCGGCATTCACGATCGCCGTGCCGCCGGACGGCAACAGGCTGTCGAACAGTCTCGCCTTGGCGGTGAAGTAGGCATCCATCGACGAATGGTAGTCGAGGTGCTCGTGCGTGAGGTTGGTGAAGGCCGCCGCCGACAGCTGGACGCCATCGAGGCGATGCTGGTCGAGACCGTGGCTCGACGCCTCGATCGCGAGATGGCCAACACCCTCGCTCGCAAGCGTGGCCAGGTCCTCGTGAAGCTGGACGGGATCGGGAGTCGTGAGGCCGGCCTCACGCGTCAATCCCGGCGAGACGATGCCGAGCGTTCCGACGCTTGCCGCTTTGAGACCAAGCGATGTCCAGAGCTGGCGCACGAAATGAACGGTCGAAGACTTGCCGTTGGTGCCGGTGACTGCGGCGATGGTTCCGGGCTGCAGGCCGGCGAACGCCGCCGCCATCAACGCCACGCGACGGCGCGGGTTGGCATCGCGTACGACGACGATGCCGGGATCGAGGGCCGGCAACGGCGCGCCGGAAGCGGCGAGGATCGCCACCGCGCCGCGCCCCACTGCATCAGCGACGAACGCCGCGCCGTCGTGATGCGCTCCCGGCAGCGCTGCGAAAAGGTAACCGGGCTGGACCTTTCGGGAATCGAGAGTCAGGCCGGCAAGAACGGGATCGCGCGGCGGCGCGGGAACGGTCGCGGTTTCATGTGCGCTGCGGCGCATGAGCTCACTCAGCCGCAACGCGACGCACTCCCACCGCGGGGGCGGACGCGGTCTGCGCTGGGCCGGGTCGCACGGGCAGAGCCTTGCGCTGCTCGGATCCGCGATGACGCGCGTTCGCGGGCGCGAACTGAGGCGGCACCACCGGCGCGGGCACCGGAGTCGAGGCGATCTCGAGAGGCGGCAAGCCTTCCTTGAGGTCTCCCGGCAGGATGCCGTACAGCGAGACGATACCTTCGATGATCGCCTTGACCGACGGCGCAGCCACCCAGCCGGCCGTGGCATAGCCGCCGGTCTCGGGAAGGCCCTTCGGCTCGTCGAGCGAGACGCAAATGACGAATTTCGGATCGTTCATGGGAAACATGCCAACGAACGAGCTGATTAGGGCTTTTTGGCGGTAGCCTCCCCGCGACGGCTTTTCGGCCGTACCGGTCTTGCCACCGACCTCGTAGCCCGCGACGTTGGAATTCTTGCCCGTGCCCTCGACCACGTTCAGCCGCAGCAGTTGGCGCAGGCTCAGCGACGTCTTGGTCTGGATCACGCGCCGGCCCGGATCGCTGGCAGCGTTCCGCTTCACCAGGCTGGGCTGATAGAGGATGCCGCCGTTGACCACCGCCGCCGACCCCGTCACGAGGTGCAGCGGCGTCACCGAGATGCCGTGCCCGAAGGCGATGGTCATGGTGTTGATCTTCATCCAGTGGCGCGGGTAGAGCGGAGCCGCCAATTCGGGAAGCTGGGTCGTCAGCGCCTTCAGGAAGCCGATCTTGTCGAAGAAGGCGCGCTGGGTCTCGGGACCCATCTCCACCGCCATCTTGGCCGAGGCGATGTTGGACGAATACTTGAAGATCTCCGGTACCGACAGCGGGCGACGCTGGGCATGGTCGTCGTTGATCGTGAAGCGGTCGATCTTGATGGGCGAGGTCGCGTCGAAGACGCTGGTCATCGTCACCCGGCCCGTGTCGAGCGCCATCGCCGTATTGAAGATCTTGAAGGTCGAGCCCTGCTCGTAGACGCCGAGCGTGGCGCGGTTGAACAGCGCCTCGTTGGTCAGCGTCTTGGTGCTGTTGGGATCGAATGTCGGCAGCGACGCCATGGCGAGGATCTCGCCGTTGGTCGCATCCATGACGATGGCGGTGGCACCGATCGCCGAGAATTTCTGGGCGGCGCGTGCGATCTCGCGCTCGACCATGCGCTGCAGCCTGAGGTCGATCGACAGCTGTACAGTCTCGCCACTCTGCAGCTGCTGGTCGAAGTAGCGCTCGACTCCGGCCAGTCCTGCATTGTCGACGCTGGCGTAGCCCATGATGTGCGCTGCGGCCGACCCCTGCGGGTAGATGCGCCGCTCCTCGGCCTGGAATTCGAGGCCGGGAATACCGAGACGATTGACGAGGTTGTGCTCGCGCGGGCTGAGGCCGCGCTTGACCCAGACGAAGGTCTTGTCGCCCTCGAGCTTTTCCCTGACGTCGTCGTACTTCAGGTCCGGCAAGGCGGTGACGATCTTGCGTGCCGCATCCTGGGGATCGAGCAGCAGACGCGGATTTACGAAGGCCGACATCACCGGCACCGACGTCGCGAGCACCGCGCCATTTCGATCGACGATGTCGGCGCGCTCCGACTGGATCGAACCACCGCGCGCCGCCACGCGCTGAGTCGGCTCGGCCCCGTCGCGCAGCAGCGAGACGTAGCCCATGCGCAAGCCGACCGCGACGAACGCGATCGCGAAGATCGCCGAAGCGATGACGAGCCTCTGCCGGGCCGTTTCCTGCGCATCGCCCTTGAGGCGATCCTGCGGCGACCCGTAACGCGCGCCGGCCGCCGCGTTTACCGCGGCGGCCGGGTCGGGCGAGCCAGACTTGCGCCACAGCCTCACCGACGTCCTCCATCATTTCGCGAGAGGATTTCATCGATCGAAGCCGCGACGCTCTGGTTGTCGCCTACCGGACCCGATGTTGCCGGCTCTTGGATTGAGGCCGGTCGAGGGGGCGTCGTGGGTCCGGTGGAACGCCCTGGAGGGGGTGCGGAGGCCGGCGAGGGGCTGCCGGCCTCCGCTGCGACGCGACCACCACCGGGCAAAGTCGACGAGGGGACGTCGTTGCCCGTACGTGGGGGGGAAGGGAGTGGTGGATCGCGCCGCGGGGGGACAGATTCGGATTTGAGCGAGTCGAGCCGGATGACCTGCTTGATCGAGGCCTGCTCGAGCTTGAGATGTTTCAGGGCGAGCTTTTCGATGCGCTCGGCCTCGTTGAGGTGAGCCCATTCGACCCGCAGAATGTGCGTGGCCTGCTGGCTCTCGACGATCTTGTAGTTGGTGCGGTCGATCCGCTCCTCGAGGTCCTGCACCTTGTACTTGACGGTGAACAGGCCCACCGCCGTGGCAACGGCGGCGATCGACCAGAAGACGAGCCCGCGATGGATCATGCGCGGCCTCCGGGAACGCCGAGCTTCTCGGCGACACGCAGACGGGCCGAGCGGGCGCGCGGATTGGCGGCCACTTCGGACTCCGTCGGCAGCACCGGCCTGCGCGTGAGGTCGCGCAGCGTGGCCTCGCGTTCGATGGCGCGCGGCGGCGCATGGCGCGACGGGCTGGGCGTGCGACCGGCGCGCGCGCGCACGAATTCCTTGACCGCGCGGTCTTCCAGCGAATGGAACGACACCACGGCGAGGCGGCCGCCCGGCGCCAGGACGGACTCGGCCGCGGCGAGGCCGCGTTCCAGTTCGCCCAGTTCGTCGTTCACGGCAATACGCAACGCCTGGAAGGCTCTTGTCGCGGGATCGCTCTCATCCTTCGCCGAGGGACCCACGGCGCGGCGCACGATCTCGGCCAATTCGCCGGTCGTCTCGATTCGCTTGATCTTGCGGGCCTCGACGATGGCGCGCGCGACCCGACGGCTGCGGCGCTCCTCGCCGTAACGCCAGAAGATGTCGGCGAGTTCCACCTCGTCCGCCTCGTTCACGAGGTCCGCCGCGGACGGGCCGCGCTTCTCCATGCGCATGTCGAGCGGGCCATTGCCGCGAAAGGAGAAGCCGCGTTCGGCGCGATCGAACTGCATCGACGAGACACCGAGATCGAGCGTCACGCCATCGACATCCTCGACGCCTTCGGCCGACAACAGTTCCGCCATATCGCCGAAGCGACCCTCGATCAGCCGCAGCCGCGGCGCGTAACGCTCGGCCAACGCCTGGCCGGCGGCAATCGCATCGGGATCGCGATCGATGGCGATTACCCGGCAGTCGGCGCGATCCAGCATCGCGGCGGTGTAACCGCCGCCGCCGAAGGTGCCGTCGACGTAGCGGCCGCCATCGCGCGGCTCGAGTGCATCGATCACTTCAAGGGCGAGCACGGGAACATGTCCGCTCATGCGTCGCTCCCGCCGAGGCTGCGCACGAAGGCCGCCATCTTGTCGCGGTCGCCGTCGCGGCGGGCCTGCCAGCGCATGGGATTCCACATCTGGAACTTGTCGCCCTTGCCGACCAGCATGACGCCCGCATCGGCTTCCAGCGCCTGCGCGAATTCCGCCGGCATGGAAAAGCGGCCGTCCGGCTCCATCGCGATGGTGCGGGCGCTGGCCGAGAGATAGCCGGCAGGGTCGAAGGCCTCGTCGTCGAGCGCCACCTTGAGCGACCCCTTGGGACCGAGCGCCTCGGCGCGCAGCCGCTCCAGCATGGCGTCGAAGCCCGCGCGCGAGTTTCCGTTCACGACGCCCGGTACGTTGGGTGAGTGATAGAGGACGAAGGCACCGCGGTCGTCGGCCGGCAGCTCGTCGCGGAAGGCTGCGGGCAACAACACCCGGCCTTTTTTGTCGAGCTTGATCAGGATTTCGGACCGAAAGGCCACGACCCCTGTCCCCCTAAATCCACGGCAGGTGCCCCACGCCCCTGCGTTTCCCTGCTTACGGGATGATATGGGATATCATGGGATATTCAGGGAAGCAATGTTGAAAAGCAGGATTCGGTGAGGAATCTGAAGACGTTAGCCACAATATGTATTGTGCACCATTGGCCGAAAACCACAATAGGTTGAGAATTTGCCCGATTCGAGCAACAAAGGCGGGTCAGACGGCCTGTAAGCCGGGTTCTGTCCACGCCCCCGGCAAGCCGGGGACGATGGATGGCCATTCCTCTGGGACGTCCGTTACCGAACGCCTCGCGCGACCGACCCGGACGACGACGCGGAAACACCGCTGCCGGTTGCCCGGCATGTCGCCCCTATTTGGTCTTGCTCCCGGTGGGGTTTGCCATGCCGCTTCCGTTGCCGGTCGCGCGGTGGGCTCTTACCCCACCGTTTCACCCTTGCCTGGCTGGTTTACCGCTCGAAAGCGGGCCAACCCGGCGGTCTGTTTTCTGTGGCACTTTCCCTGGGGTCGCCCCCGCCGGACGTTATCCGGCACCGTGTCTCCGTGGAGCCCGGACTTTCCTCACCATCGCGGTTGCCCGCGACAGCGCAGCCATCCAGCCGTCTGACCCACGGCCCTAGCTAGGCGGCTCCCCCGACCTGGTCAAGCAGGCCGGCCAGCCGCGTCCGCGTCTCGGGGTCGGCCATGCCGTCGACTTGGGTCGGCCGGAAATGCCGCTGGAAAGCTTTCACGATGTCTTTGGGGGGCACTGCGATTGGCGGCGCATAGCCGAAGCGCTGGAGGGCCTTGTGGAAGTCGCCGTCGAGAGGCCGTCCCCCGGCTCTCGGCCAGAGCCCGACACCGGCGGCGGCCAGGTCCATCCACGGAAAGCGAAGGCCGGGATCGATCTTCCGCTTGGGTGCGATGTCGGAATGGCCCACGATATTGCGTGGTTCGATCGTCGGATGGCGCGCCATAATGCCCTTGCAGAGTTCAATCAACGCCGCGATCTGGCGCGGCGGATAGTCGTGGCGATCGCCGTGCAGGTTCACGATCTCGATACCAATCGACGTGGTGTTGAGCGCCTCGCGACCGCGCCAATGCGAACGGCCGGCGTGCCAGGCGGTGCGATCCTCCGGCACCAGGCGATAGGCTGTGCCGTCCTCCGCCAGGACATAGTGTGAACTAACGCGATGCTCGCGCGCACCATCGCAAAGGATGTCGAGCGACTCCTGCAGCGGCAGTTCGGTGTAGTGCAGGACCAGGATATCGACGACCACACCATCGGGCCGCGGCGCGTGATTGGGCGACGGCTGGTCGACGATGTTCACGGTCAGGCGGCAACGAGGCCGCGTTGGCGCCGCAGGCGGTCGTAGGCGTCGTTGATCAGCGCGAGCTTACGGGTCGCCATGGTGATCGCCTCCTCCGGCAGGCCCTGGGCGATCAGCCGGTCGGGATGATTGGCGCGGACCTGGCGCAGCCAGGCGTCGCGGATCTGCTCGTCGGTCGCGATCGGATCGATGCCCAGAATGATGCAGGGCTCGCATTCGACGACGCCCGATGCCGCGGCCTTGGCGCGCTCGAAGCGGGCGCTGTCGAGGCCGAAGATGCGCGCCACCTTGGCGAGATAGTCGGCTTCCGCCACATCGACCTTGCCGTCCGCGCGCGCGATGCTGAAGAGGCCCTCGATCACCCCTTCGAGGATTTCGGGTGCGTCGGGGAAGAGATCGGCCACCTGACGCGCGTAGGTCTCGAAACCTGCGACATCGCGCTTGGCGAGATCGAAGAAGCGCTCAACGTTGCGCTCCTCGCCGGGCGGTATCTGGAAGAATTCGCGGAAGGCCGCGACCTCCACGTCGGAAACCTCTCCGTCAGCCCGCGCCATCTTGGCGCCAAGTGCGATCACGCCGATGGTGAAGCCGATCTGGCGCAAGCCGGGATGCACGCTCTCATCCGTCTCGGGCGGCGCCATGCCAAGCAGCGCGCCGATCGGCCCGCCGATCCCGAGTTGTGCCGCCTTGTCCGCAATGATGTCCCAGATCCTCATGTCCGCTCGCTTACAACATCAGGGAACCGATCGCCACGCCGACCAGGAGACAGAGGGCGAGGCGCCGGTAGAAACGTTCGCTCGCCAATGGAAACAGCCGCCCACCAATGATACCGCCCAAAATGACCGCCGGCGCCAGAAAGAGGGCCTGCACGCCCGTATTCCAGCCGATCAGGCCGCGCGAAGCGAACATCGCCGTCGCCGCCAGGTCGACGAAGACGAAGTAAGTCGTGAGGTTGGCCCGCACGCGCGTCACCGTCTCCTGGCCGGCGAGATAGTAGAAAGCGATCGGCGGACCTGCCATGCCCGATAGGCCGTTGAGGAAGCCGCTGACGGCACCGGCAGCGAGTGTCGTGGCCGGGCGCGGCTGGCCAGGATAGCGCCAGCCACTCGCCAGCAACGCTACGGCCGTGAGCACGATGGCGGAAATCGCCCAGCGCATTGGCTCAGGATCGGCGAGCGTCAGCACGAAATTACCGGCCGGCACGAAGACCACAGCACCAACCATGAGCAACGCGATCCGGGGCCAATCGACATACCGCACCACGGACGGCAACAGCGGCAGGACGACTGCGATCTCGAGTATCAGGCAGAGCGCGATGCCGACCGCCGGCCCATAGAGGGCGGAAAACACCGGAGTCATCACCATCGCCGCGCCAAAACCGGCAAAGCCCCGCACTATGCCTGCAATGCAAGCAACGGCTGCGGAAACGAGGAAGGAAAGAGCCAACAGATCAGGCATGCGGAGGGCCACGCTAGCATTGCCGGAACGCAGGCCGCGCATCATATAATGGAGGCCATGCCCCCAAAGAATCTCGCAGTCGCGACCGTGCCGCTCCTGATGCCGTACATCCAGCGGCGGCCGGAGCTCGAAAGCGACGCCCGGCCCTTCAAGCTGGTGTCCGACTACACGCCGGCGGGCGACCAGCCCGAGGCGATCAAGCAGCTGATCGCCGGCGTCGAGAGTGGTGAGCGTGACCAGGTGCTGCTGGGCGTCACCGGCTCGGGCAAGACCTTCACCATGGCCAATGTCATCGCCTCGCAGGGTCGGCCGGCGCTGGTAATGGCGCCGAACAAGACACTGGCGGCGCAGCTCTACAGCGAAATGAAGGGCTTCTTTCCGGACAACGCGGTCGAGTATTTCGTCTCCTACTACGACTACTACCAGCCCGAAGCCTACGTCGCGCGGACCGACACCTATATCGAGAAGGATTCGTCGATCAACGAGCAGATCGACCGGATGCGCCATTCCGCCACGCGTGCGCTGATGGAGCGCGACGACGTGATCATCGTGGCCTCTGTCTCCTGCATCTACGGCATCGGCCCGCTCGAGAACTATCAGAAGATGACCTTCCGCCTGCACAAGGGCCAGAAGATCGACCGCAACACATTGGTGCGCCGTTTCGTCGAACAGCAATACAAGCGCAATGACAACGCCTTCCAGCGCGGCACCTTCCGCGTACGCGGCGACACGGTCGACCTGTTCCCGGCCCATTATGAGGACAAGGCGTGGCGCTTCGAGATGTTCGGCGACGAGATCGAATCGATCACCGAGTTCGATCCGCTGACCGGCGACAAGACGATCACCCTGTCCGACATCATCGTCTACGCCAACAGCCACTATGTGACACCCAAGCCGACGATGCAGAAGGCAATCGACCAGATAAAGGTCGATCTCAAGCAGCGGCTCGACGAGTTCAACCGCGCCGGCCGCTTGCTCGAGGCGCAGCGGCTCGAGCAGCGCACGAATTTCGACATCGAGATGATGGAGACGACCGGCGCCTGCGCCGGCATCGAGAACTACTCGCGCTATCTCACGGGCCGCAAGCCGGGCGAGCCCCCCCCTACCCTGTTCGAGTACTTCCCCGAGCACTCGCTGCTGATCTGCGACGAGAGCCACGTCACCGTGCCGCAGATCGGCGGCATGTTCCGCGGCGACTTCAATCGCAAGAGCGTGCTGGCCGAGTTCGGCTTCCGCCTGCCCTCGGCGATCGACAACCGGCCGCTGAAGTTCGAGGAATGGGAGGCGCTCCGTCCGCAGACGACCTTCGTCAGCGCCACGCCCGGCCCGTGGGAGATGGAACGCACGCAAGGCACCTTCATCGAACAGGTGATCCGCCCCACCGGCCTGATCGATCCGACGGTGATCATTCGCCCGGTCGAGAAGCAGGTCGACGACCTGATCGCCGAGTGCAAGGACTGCGCGAAGAAGGCGCAGCGCGTCCTGGTGACGGTGCTGACCAAGCGCATGGCCGAGGATCTCGTCGAGTATCTGCACGAGGCCGGCATACGCTGCCGCTACCTGCATTCGGACATCGACACGCTGGAGCGCATCGAGATCATCCGCGATCTCCGGCTGGGCGCCTTTGACGTACTGGTCGGCATCAACCTGCTGCGCGAGGGCCTCGACATCCCGGAATGCGCGCTGGTGGCCATCCTCGACGCCGACAAGGAGGGTTTCCTGCGCTCGCCGACGTCGCTGGTGCAGACGATCGGCCGCGCCGCGCGCAACATCGACGGTCGGGTCATCCTCTATGCCGACAGGATGACCGACTCGATCAAGTACGCGATCAGCGAGACCGACCGCCGCCGCGCCAAGCAGACCGCGTACAACGAGGCCAACGGCATCACGCCGGCGTCGATCAAGAAGAACATCGGCGAGATCCTGCAGTCGACCGCCGAGCGCGACCACTACACGGTCGACACCGGCGTCTCGGGCGACGTCCATCTGGTCGGGCACAATCTGCGCACCCACATCGCCGACCTGGAAAAGCGCATGCGCGACGCCGCGGCCAACCTCGAGTTCGAGGAAGCCGCCCGCATCCGCGACGAGATCCGCCGGCTCGAAGTCAACGAACTGGAACTGCCCGGGCAGGCTGCAGGCGCCAACGTCGGCGTTCACCTGGGCAAGATGCAGCATTCCCGGGTCTTCCGCGGCGTGCGCACCGGTTCCGGCGCCGGCGGCCGGCCCGGCCGCCGCAGCGGACGCTGAGCGGGAAAAACATGCGCATCTCGTTGAAGCCGCTGATCGCGGCCCTGTTCGCCTTCGCCGTCGCCACGCCGGGGTGGGCGCAAGGGTCGCCGCGCGAGGAGGTCATCCGCATCCCTGCCGCCAGCGGCGCAATGTTGGTCACCACCGTCTTGCGGCCAGCGGGCGAGGCCCGGCGGCCGCTGGTGGTCATGAACCATGGCTCACCGGCAGACAGCGCGCAGCGGCCCAAAATGGAGCGCGCGCGCTATTCAACGATTTCCTCGTGGTTCGTTTCACAAGGTTACGTCGTCGCCCTGCCGATGCGCCGGGGCTATGGCGAAACCGGCGGCGCCTGGGCCGAGAACTACGGCAAATGTGACAGTCCCGACTATTACGGCGCCGGCCTGCAGGGCGCAGCCGACATCAGGGCGACGATCGACTTCATGCGCGGCCAGCCGTTCGTTGCCCCCGACCGTACCATCGTCGTCGGCCAGTCGGCCGGCGGCTGGGCAACGGTGGCGCTCTCCAGCCTGAACCCGCCGGGCGTGTCGGGCATGGTGAACTTCGCGGGCGGTCGCGGCGGCCACATGAAACTGCCAGGCGGCGGGCTCGGCAACTGTGCGCCCGACGCGCTCGTCCAGGCCGCGGCCAAGTACGGGGCCACGGCGCGCACGCCGATGCTTTGGATCTATACCGAGAACGACAGCTTCTTCGCGCCGGCCCTCGTTAAGCGGATGGTTGCCGCCTACGATGCGGCTGGCGGCCGAGCAACCTTCCGGCCGGTCGGCGCGTTCGGCCGCGACGGTCACCAACTGGCGGGCAGCGAGAGCGGCGCGCCGATCTGGCAGCCGCTGGTCCAGAACTTTCTCGCGAACCTGAAGTAGGCGTGGACCCTTCCGTGCCTCGCCTGAACGGGGTTTGTTTGTTCGGGATCGGTGTTCGGCTACGATCCTCAAGTCATTGACCCAGAACTAAAATCGCCGCGGCGCCTGGCACAGAATTCAGGCCTGTCGCTCTCGAAATGCGTGTGCCGCAACGAAGCGCCCGCGTGCTATGGCCCCAGGCCTTCTTGCTTGTGGACGCCTTTTTCTTCGCTTTGGCCTGATTGTAATCGATCGCGGCACGGACGAGATTTTTCAGAGCCGGCCCATCGATCTTGTCGCCCTCGAAAACGTCGATCGCCCGCCACACCTTGCCGCCGAAGCCGGCGTTGAAGAGCTTGTCGGGATCCGGGAGGCTGGCGCCATGGGCGAAGGTCAGCTTCACCTTGTCCTTGTGGGCGTTGCCGACCGCGATGATGCCGCCACGCGACCACACCGGGCTTCCCATCCACTTCCATTCCTCGATGATCTCCCGGTCGGCCGCCACGATGGCCTTGCGGAGGCCGGCGAGCGTCTTGCCCCGCCAGTCCGTGAGTTTTGCGATCAGCCGGTCGATGTTTTCCGATGGAGTCATTGGATGCCTCGCCTTCACTCTGCCCGCGCCAGGACCTGCTCCAGGGTCGCAAAGAACTTCGGCCACCCGTACTTCGCACCCTGGTAGGCCTGCTGCTGATCCGGCCGGAAGCCCGTCTGCTCCATGCGCAGGTGGGTCCCCGTGCTCGAAGGGGTGAGAGTCCAAACGACGACACTCTCGAGACCATGGGCCTCCCACGTGTAGGACAGCGTCTTGTTCGGCTCGACGGCCCGGACCTGGCAGTCGACAGCGCCCCAGTCTGCGCGAAAATTGAAGCTGTGCCCGACGACAGGCTTGAAGTCGCTCTTCATGAGCCACTCCTCGATCAGGTGTGGTTGGGTGAGCGCGCGCCAGATCTTTTCCGGCGGATGAGGTATCTCCCGTTCGACAACGACGGAGAGCGTTTCGGTCGCGGCGTCACTCATTGGTCCATCCTTTTGAGCAGATCTTCGAGGTGGTCGAATCGGCTTTGCCAGAACCCGGCCATTTGGCTTGTCCAGTCCATCAGCGGGGCCAGGGCGCCGACTTGCGCGCTGTAGTGCGTCTGGCGGCCTGCGTGGCGGTCGCGCACCAGCCCGGCCTGCTTCAGGATGCCGAGATGCTTGGAAACGGCCGGTTGCGAGATCCCGGCCCGAGCCGTCAGAGCCCCGACCGTCGTCTCTCCTTCGCGGCACAGTCGTTCGAAAAGAGCCCGCCGGGTTGGGTCGGCGAGGGTTCGGAAGAGCACGTCATGAGCGCTTGGCATTGGAGATCAATAACCCATTGGATATATATAATCCTATAACCGCCGAGCTATGTATGAGTCAACCCGTAAGGCACTGACTCATCCCATGATCCCTATCTCTATAGCTTTGTCCGCCTTGTGCGCTTCAGCGCGAGTGGCGGCGCTCCCGGATCGGCATCCTTGAATACCATGCCCGTTGGTTATGCATTATGCGAATCTCAGCTCTCGCACACCGAAGAGCCGGTGGCACAGTCCAAGCGCCATCCTACAGGAAACATAGCCTATTTCCTGCTTAATCTGCAATCTTACTTCTGCATGCCTGCCCCAACCTGAAGCGATCTCTCGCACTCGATCGGCACGCGCTGGGCATCCCTGACGGCGACCCTCATCCCTCCGGGCTGATCGCGCTCTCATGCCAGCGGCGCAGCAGCAGGTATGACAGCAGCGACAGCAGCAGGTAGATCGCGATGCCGGCGGCCGAGATCAGCACCAGGGCGGCGAACATGCGCGGGATCCTGAGCTGGTAGCCTGCTTCGAGAATGCGATACGCAAGCCCCGATGCGCTGCCGCCGGTACCGGCCACGAACTCGGCCACCACAGCGCCGATCAGCGCCAGCCCGCCGGAGATGCGCAAGCCTCCCAGGAAGTACGGCAGCGCCGCCGGCAGCCGCAGATGGATCAGGGTCTTCCATCGGCCCGCGCTGTAGAGCTCAAAGAGCGCCAGCAGATTATGGTCGACCGAGCGCAGGCCGAGGATGGTGTTGGACAGGATGGGAAAGAACGCCACCAGCCAGGCGCAGATCAGCAGCGACAGATCGACGTTGTTGGCCCAGGCGATGATCAGCGGCGCGATGGCCACGATCGGCGTCACCTGCAGGATGATGGCGTAGGGAAAGAGCGACAGCTCGACCCAGCGCGACAGCGAGAACAGGATCGCCAGCAGGCCGCCCACGATGACCGCGGCGGCGAGCGCCTCCAGCGTTATTTCGAGGGTGACGACGAGCGCCGGCGCGAGCATGCCCCAGTCGTCGATCAATGTCCGTGCGACCAGGATCGGCCCCGGCAGGACATAAGGCGGGATTTTCGCCACCCGCACGACGGCCTCCCACAGCACGAGCATCACGATGCCCATGACGACGGGTGCAGCGATGCGGGCGCTCATGGAGCGCCCTCCCCCGTTAGGGGGAGAGGTTGGGTGAGGGGGCCGCGCGAAGGTGCTCGCAGGCTACTCATGCCGCCATCGCCTCGGCGAGATGGCCCGAGACCAATCGGCAATGGGCGGCGTAGTCGGGCGAAGTGCGGAAGGCTTCGGTGCGCGGGTATGGGGCTGCGACCGCGAGGTCGGAAACGATGCGGCCCGGCCGCGCCGCCATCACGGCGATGCGCTGCGACAGGAACACCGATTCGAACACCGAGTGCGTCACGAACACGACCGTGAAGCGGCTCCGCTCCCACAACGCCAGCAGGTCGGCGTTCAGCCTGTGGCGCGTGATCTCGTCGAGGGCGGCGAAGGGCTCGTCCATCAGCAGCAGTCGCGGCGCCGTCACCAGGGCGCGCGCAATCGACACGCGCATTTTCATGCCGCCCGAGAGTTCGCGCGGCCAGGTCCTCTCGAAACCCGCGAGCCCGACATGGCCCAGCGCCTCGGCCGACCGCGCGTCGCGCTCGCTCCGTCCCACGCCGCCGAGCTTGAGCGGCAGGGCGACATTGGCAAGTGCCGTCGCCCACGGCATCAGCGTCGGCTCCTGGAAAACGAAGCCGATGTCGGGCTTGCCGGCGGGCCAGTCGATGGCGCCTGCGCTGGGCGGCGCGAGCCCGGCGATGAGGCGCAGCAAAGTGGACTTCCCGCAGCCGGACGGTCCCAGCACGCTCAGGAATTCGCCGGCCTCGATGTCGAGCGAGATGCCGTCCAGAGCCTGGACGCCGTTGGCGAAAGTCTTGGAGACGCCGCGGACCGAGACCAGCGGCATCGAGC
This sequence comes from Alphaproteobacteria bacterium, assembly GCA_947474005.1. Classification (GTDB taxonomy): domain Bacteria; phylum Pseudomonadota; class Alphaproteobacteria; order Reyranellales; family Reyranellaceae; genus Reyranella. The sequence continues at coordinate 27,343 of CANJHI010000005.1, forward strand.
CAGCCGCATCAGGCCGGAGCAAGGGTCAGGTCGAGCCTGGCGGTCCACACCGGCATCGGCAGAGTCTCGCGCGCCGCAAGATGGGCCGGCAGGTCGGACCGCTCCTTGGTCCGGACGAATGGCAGGACGAGACCGCCGCGCACGCCGAACACGGCGTCGCCGTCGAGATGCGCGTCGTCCTCGGGGAAGAACTCGGTGATCAGCGGCGGATGATTCGGCGCCTGGATGATCATGTGCAGATGCGCCGGCCGCCAGGCGTCGCGGCCCAGTACGCGCAGCATGTCGCCTGCGGGACCATCATCGGGCACCTTGTAGGAGACCGGGCGCACCGTCGTGAAGGCGAAGGTGCCGTCGTCGGCAACCTTGAGCCGGCCGTGATAGTTGGTCGGCGACTGGTCCTTGTCCTGCTGGGCATAGAGGCCGTTGCCGGCGTTTTGCCACAGCGCCAGAACCGTGCCCTTGGCCGGCGCGCCTTTCTCATCGCGTATCCGGCCGCTCACCACCAGCGGCTCACCCGTCTGCCCGCGCCACATGTCGCCGCCATTGGCCAGCTCCGGGGCGCCCTCGATGTGGAACGGCCCCAGCACCGACGACTGAGTGCCGGACGGCGCGGCATTGATCATGTCGATCAGGGACGACACGCCGAGCAGATCGGAGAACAGGATGTACTCGTTGCGCTTGTCGTCGGTGAACTTGGTGGCGCGGGTGAGCGCGTCGATCGCCGCTCCCCACTCCGCCTGGGTCACCTTGTTCTCGCGCACGAAGCTATGGAGATGACCCGCCAGGCCGACCAGCAAGGTGCGCGCCCGTTCCGACGGCGCGTTGCGGCAATAGTCGGCGAAGGCCTGGGTGATGGTGGTCGGCGTCAGATTGCGCATGGGGTATCTCCCGCCCGGCTAGCGACTCGTTCTCAGGAGTTGATCGTAGTCGGCCCGCAACAGGGCGAACAGCAGGTGATCGGCCCATTGCCCGTTGATGCGCAGATACTGGCGCGCCAGCCCCTCTTCGTGGAAGCCGACCTTGGCCAATACCCCCTTCGACGGTTCGTTGTGCGGCAGGCAGGCCGCCTCGAGGCGGTGCAGCCGGAGTTCGTCGAACACGAACGGCAGGGAGGCGCGGAGCGCGTCGGTCATCAGGCCCTGGCCGGCGTAGGGCTGGCCCATCCAGTAGCCGACCGCGGCAGCCTGGGCGACGCCGCGCCGCACGTTGCTGAGATTGATGCCTCCCACGAGCCGGCGGGTGTCATTGGTGAAGACGAACAGCCCGAAGGCCTCGCCCGCCCGCCATTCGCGCACCTGCTGGCGCAGCCGTCGGCGGAAATGGTCGCGGCCGAGCGAATCCTCCGGCCAGGTGGGTTCCCAAGGTGTGAGAAAAGCCCGGCTGCGGGCCCGCAATTCGGCCCATTCCGCCCAGTCGTCCATGCTCGGCGCGCGCAGAAAGACCCGCCGGCCGGCGATCCGGGTCATCCCCGACAAGGATAAAGGGACATCGGCGAAACGGAACATCTTGGCGCCATAGTAGCGTAGGTTTAGAATTGTTACATGTTTTCCGAGGCTTGACGTAGGAAATTGAGACCGTCGGTCGCGGCTTCCGCGTCAATTGTCCCATCTGGCGGCGGCAAATCGGCGTATTAAATAGAAGGCTTGATTTCACGAGGTCAGGATCTCGACCATGGCAAATGAGTCTCCCCGGGGCGTTGGACAAAAGGGTCGGTTCTACCTGACCAAGAACATCTGGCTGCCGCAGGAGCCGCTCGAGAACTTCAATCTCAGGCTCTCGGACATGATCGTGCGCCGCATGCCCAAGCTGCCGCTGAGCGGCGAGGACGCCATGCGTGCGTTCCCGATCCTGGGCGAACTCAAGAAGAGCCACGACAAGATCAAGGCCGATCTCAGCTACCTGCTGAGCCACCACGAGGAAATCCCGGCCCTGCACGAGGTCCATCCTCGCGACCTCTACGTCCCCGGCCGCGCCTGGCGGACCTTCCTGCTCAAGCTCTGGGGCCACGACGTCAAGGAAAACGCCGCCGCGGTGCCCGATACGCTCGAGGCGATCAACCGGATCCCCGGCGTCCACACGGCGCTCTTCAGCATCCTGCACGGTTTCGCCGAAATCGAGCCCCACCGCGGGTCGGCCGCCGGCGTCGTCCGCTTCCACTATCCGTTGATCGTGCCAACCGAGCCCGAGAAGTGCTGGATCGAGATCGGCGGCCACCACTTCTTCTGGAAGGAAGGCGAACCGCTGGTGTTCGACGACACTCGCGAGCACTGGGTGAAGAACCAGACCGACCAGACCCGCGTCGTGCTGATCATCGACTTCAATGCCAACATGCCATTCCCGGTGAACCTCTACACCGGCCTGCGCTACAACCTCGTCCGCCGCAGCGCCGAAGTGAAGAAGGTCATCGAGCGCGCTTCGATCGGCGTGCCGCCGCGTAACCAAGCAGCAGCACAAACAGGCGGCGGCCTGATCAGCGGCGCCCGCAGCACAACGGCCGTCCCCGCCGGCGCCCGCAGCGACGAGCGGCATTAGTCTTTCCGACAAGCATCGAATCTTCCAAGCTGGCCGACAATATGACCTCATGCTGAGGAGGCCACGGAGTGGCCGTCTCGAAGCATGGGCTACAGCGCGACTGATCCCTACCCTTCGAGACGGCGCTGCGCGCCTCCTCAGGGTGAGGTGTGCTTGTGTCAGCCGGAAAGACGCTAAGCCGCTAGCCTTGCGGCGATGCGGTCGATCGTTTCCAGTCCGTCGATCGGGCCGAGGGCGGCCAGGGTCAGTTCGCCCTTCAGCAGGCGTCGGGCGACGCGGCGCACGGCGTCCTGGTCGACCGCCTCGATGCGGGCCACGATCTCGGCATAGGGAATCGTCCGGCCATGCACGATCAGGTGGCGGGCCGCCTGCTCGCAACGCGCCCCGCTCGATTCGAGGGCCATCAGCGTGCCGGCCTTGATCTGGTTGCGCGCGCGGATCAGCTCCTGCTCGTTCAGCGTGTCGGCCACGCCGACGAATTCCTCGCACACCGCCGGCACCAGCTCGGCGAGGTCGTCCTCGCCCGTGCCGGCATAGATGCCGAACAGGCCGCCGTCGGCATAGGCCGTGTTGAAGCAGTGAATGCCGTAGACCAGGCCCCGCTCCTCGCGGATGCGCTGGAACAGGCGCGAGGACATGCCGCCGCCGAACAGGGTCGAATAGATGGCGAGCGCGAAATAGTCGGGATCGCGATAACCGATACCCTCGCAGCCCAGCACGAGGTGGGCCTGCTCGAGCACGCGGGTCTCGCGGCCGTCGCCGCCGACGTAGCGCAGTGGCGTGGGCGCAATGGCGTTGGCCGGCGTGCGCGGCACCGAGCCGAAATACTTCTCGGCAAGGTCGACGATGTGGTCGTGCTCGACCCGGCCCGCCGCCGACAGCACCATGTTGGAGGCGGTGTAGTGGCGGGCGAGATAGGCGAAGAGATCGTCGCGGCCGATCGCCTCGACCGATTCGGCCGTGCCCAGCACCGGCCGACCGAGCGGCTGGCCGGGCAAGGCTGTCTCCTGGAACTGGTCGAAGATCAGGTCATCAGGCGTGTCGAGCGCCTGGCCGATCTCCTGCAGGATGACGCCGCGCTCACGCTGCAGCTCGTCCGGATCGAACACCGAATTTCGCAGGATGTCGGAGATCATCTCGACGCCCAGCGCCACGTCTTCCTTGAGGACCGAGGCGTGGTAGGCGGTCATCTCGCGGCCGGTATAGGCATTGAGACTGCCGCCGACGTTCTCGATTTCCTCGGCGATGGCGCGGGCGCTGCGTGTCCTGGTGCCCTTGAAGGCCATGTGCTCGAGCATGTGCGCCATGCCGTTCAGCTCGGCGCTCTCGTGCCGCGTCCCGCAGGCGACCCAGATTCCGAGGGAGGCAGACTCGACCTCCGGCATCGCGTCGACGGCAATGCGCAGGCCGTTGCCGAGGGTGGTGACCTTGACGTCGCTCATGACCGCACCTTGGCGCGGACAGGAGCCTGTGACGTTGCTCGGCGTTCGTCGATCATCGCCTTGAGTGCCTCCACATCGTTGGGTAGTCCATCGAGACGCTCGGCTCGGTCCATGAGGTCGCCCAGCCTCGCCGGCAGCTTTGGCCGCTCGCCGGTGGCCTTCTCGACGGCGTCCGGGAATTTGGCGGGATGCGCGGTGGCCAGGACCACCATTGGAACCGAGGTATCGCGGCGGTGCTGCTGCGCCACGGCATAGCCCACCGCGGTGTGCGGATCGATGGTCTCGCCGAAGCACCTGTAGCAGTCGGCAATGGCGGCCAGCGTGGCGGGCTCGTCGACGCGGCCGGCATCGAACAGTTGGCGCACGCCAGCGAGCGCGTTGGCGCCGACTTTCAGCGTGCCGGTGCTGCGGAAAGCGGTCATGGCATCGGCCAGGGTCACACCGTTGCGGTCGTAGAGATCGAACAACAGGCGCTCGAAGTTGCTCGACACCTGGATGTCCATGCTGGGGCTGTAGGTCGGCACGACCTCCGACATGGTCATGACGCCCGTCTCGAAGAAGCGCGCCAGGATGTCGTTGCTGTTGGCGCCGACCACGAAGTGCGACACCGGAAGGCCCATCTGCTTGGCGGCGTAGCCCGCATAGACGTTGCCGAAGTTGCCGCTGGGCACCGTGAAGGCCACGGGCCGGTCGGGCGCGCCGAGTTTCAGGGCGGCCCAGAAGTAATAGACGATCTGCGCCATCACGCGGGCGAAGTTGATCGAGTTCACCGCCGTCAGCGCATGACGGTCGCGGAAGGCGAGATCGTTGAAGCAGGCCTTGGCGAGATCCTGGCAATCGTCGAACGTGCCCTGGATGGCGATGTTGTGGACGTTGGGCGCCAATACCGTCGTCATCTGCCGGCGCTGAACCTCGCTCACCCGGCCGTGCGGGAAGAGCATGAAGATGTCGATCGTCTTGCGATCGCGCACCGCCTCGATGGCGGCCGAGCCGGTGTCGCCCGAGGTGGCGCCGACGATGGTGGCGTGCCGGTTTCGGGCGGTGAGCGTGTGGTCGAGCATGCGGCCGAGGAGCTGCAGCGCCACGTCCTTGAAGGCGAGCGTCGGGCCGTGGAACAGCTCCATCAGATGCAGCCCTGAATCGCCCAGCGGCTTCACCGGCGCCACATCAGGCGTCTCGAACGACGCATAGGCTTCGGCGATCAGGCGGCGGAAGGTCGCCTCGTCGAACGTGTCGCCGACGAAGGGCCGCATGATGCGGAAGGCCAGCTCGGTGTAGCCGAGGCCCTTCATCGCGGCGATCTCGGCCTTGCTGAATTGCGGCCATTCGGCCGGCAGATAGAGGCCGCCGTCGCGGGCCAGACCCGCGAGCATGATGTCCTCGAAGCCGAGCGGCGCGGGTTCCCCCTGCGAGCCGTGGCGGGTGCTGATGTAACGCAAAATGAAGCTCCGGTTACGCGGCCGTCATGCCAGGTGGGTTATGCCACTTGGCGGCAGGCCTCGTGGTCCTTGCGGACACGCTTGGTGGAGGCTGGATTCTTGGCCAGCATCTTCTCGGGGCGGGTCGGGCGTTTGACCAGATCGCCGCCGCAGTTCGGGCAATGACCGCCCAGACGAGTTCGCGCGCAGTCCGTGCAGAATGTGCACTCGAAGGTGCAGATCAAGGCATCGGACGCGCCGTTGGGCAGGTCTTTGTCGCAGCATTCGCAGTTAGGGCGCAGGTCGAGCATGGCTCTCTCTTACGCCGAGAGGTAACGGCTTTCCAGATGCGCCTTGAAGGCAGCAACGCCCAGGCCCGAGCCGGTGGCGGCCGTCAGGATCTCGTCGGTCCCGGCAATCGAGCCCTTGCTGTGAACATTGGCCCGCAACCAGCCCAGCAGGGGCGCGAAATCACCCCTTCCGATGGCTTCCAGCAGGCCCGGCACGGCCCGGCGGGCGGCGGCGAAAAGCTGAGCCGCCGCCAGGGCGCCCATCGTGTAGGTCGGGAAATAGCCCCAGCCGCCATCCGGCCAATGGATGTCCTGCAGGCAACCCAGCGCATCGTCGGGCGGCACCACGCCCAGCAATTCACGCATACCGTCGTTCCAGGCGCCCGGCAGGTCGGCCAGCGCCAGATCGCCCGCCAGCATCGCGCGCTCCAGCCGGTAGCGCAGCATGACGTGCAGCGGATAGGTCACCTCGTCGGCGTCGACGCGGATGAAGCCCGGCGCGACGCGCGTGTAGAGGCGATGGATGTTGTCTTCCGTCCAGGCCGGTCCATCCTTGCCGAAGGCCGCACGCATGCGGGGGGCGGCGAAGTCGATGAAGGACCGGCCGCGGCAGGCCTGCATCTCCATCAGCAGCGACTGGCTTTCGTGCAGCACCATGCCGCGCGCGTTGCCGACCGGCTGACGCCGCCAGTCGCGCGGCAGGCCGGCTTCGTAGAGGCCGTGCCCGGTCTCGTGCAGGGTGCCCATCAGGGCGCGGGCGAAATCGGCCTCGTCGTAACGCGTGGTGATGCGCACGTCGTCGGCGGTGCCGCCGGTGAAGGGATGGGCGGAGACGTCGAGCCGTCCATGATGAAAATCGAAGCCGATGATGCGGATCAGCTCCTCGCCCAGCCTGCGCTGGGCATCGACCGGGAAAGGTCCGTCGAGGTCGAGCGGCGCTGGGGCACTGCGCTGGCGTTCGAGAACGCGGCCGAGCAGCTCCGGCAGGAAAGCGCGCAGTTCGCCGAACAGCACGTCAACGCGCGCTGCGCGCCCGCCGGGCTCGAATTCGTCGAGCAGCGCGTCGTAGAGCGACGTCCCGAGGGCGGCAGCCTTGGCCTCGCCGACCCGGCGCATGATCGTCAGCACTTCGGTGAGCGTGGGCAGCAGTGATTTGAAATCGGCGTTCGTCTTGGCCGTCCGCCAGGCATGCTCGCAGGCATTGCAGGCGCGTGAACGGGCCTCGACGAGATCGGCCGGCAGGGCGCTCTCGTGCACCCACGACCGGCGCATCTCGCGCAGGTTGGCCGCCCGCCAGGGATCCAGCGCGCCCTTGCCCTCTTCCGCCCGCGACAGCAGGTCGGGCATGTCGGCGGCGGAAATGATCTCGTGGGCGATGACACCCAGGGTCGCGAGCTGATCGGCGCGGTCTTCGCTGGCGCCGTCGGGCATCATGGTCGAGCGATCCCAGTTCAGAATCGCGCCGGCGCGGTTGACCGCGCTCATGCGCGCGAAGCGGCGCTCGAGTTCGGCATAAGGGTCATTGGTGATCATGGCTTCTTCGTCCGGCCGGCGATCGTGAGCCGGCCGTTCTCCCAGTGATAGGCCAGATAGACGCCGGCCATCGCCAGCGCGATCAGGAACCAGGTGATGGCGTACTGCAGGTGGTCGTTGGGAATGTCGAGGCGCGTCTGGCCGCCGATCGGCACGCCGCCCGGATTGGGCGCCGCATCGGCGTCGAGGAAGAAGGCGTCGAGCTTGGGATCGGACGGCGCGCCTGCCATCCGGCGCATCAGCGGCACGTCGACGTGAAACCAGACGTTCTTGTCCGGCGCGTTTTCAGGTGCGAACTGCCGGCGCTCCTGGTTGCGGCGCACGATGCCGGTGAGTTCGACGCGGCCGGGAACCTGGCCTTCGGCCCGCTTCGCCGGCTCCTTCTTCTCCGAGGGAATCCAGCCGCGATCGAACAGCACGATCTTGCCGTCGTCGGTCTTGAAGGCCGTCACGAGCTGGAGCCCGACCTTGTTCTTGAGGCTGCGCGCGGCGAGATGGAATTCCTTGTCGTGCAGGAACGATCCGGCGACCTTCACGCGGCCGTACTCATGGCGTAGCGGGTCACCCTTGAGCAGTTCGTCGAGCGGGAGCGGCGCCGCCGCCTGGTTCGCGGCCATGCGATCGAGGATATCGCGCTTCCACTCGCGGCGTTCCATCTGCCAGACGCCCAGCGTCAGCGACAGCACGAGGATCGGCAGCGAAATGAGCGTTGGCCACAGGGCCGGCCTCAAGCTGATCATCCCGGTTTCCTTATTCGTCGAGCGCGGTCGAGCGGTGCGTGTATTGCTGGGCGACCAGCAGCGCCTTCAGGACGCGCAGAAACCACACCGCCAGGCCGAAGGTGAGCGGTCCCCAGATCAGGACGTGCAGCCACCACGGCGGCTCGTAGCGGAACTCGACCCAGAAGACGAGGATCATGATGATGGCGCCCAGCCCCAGGATCACGAACACAGCCGGCCCGTCGCCGGCGTCGTTACCGCGCAGGTCGAGATCGCACACCGCGCAGCGGTCGACGATGGTCAGCAGGCCGCGGAACAGCCGGCCGCGGCCGCAGCGCGGGCAGGCACCGCGGAGCGCGACGTCGGGCGGCGATTGACGCGGCCACTCGGCCATCTCGGGCTCCCCAAAAGGCGAACCGCCGGGGAGCGCCCGGCGGTTCCAAGGATAGTCCGCTTCAAGCGGTCAGTGCAGCGCGATCGGCGCCTTGCCGGCGCCCCACCAGTAGATGCAGAAGAACAGGAACAGCCACACCACGTCGACGAAGTGCCAATACCAGGCGGCGGCCTCGAAACCGAAATGCTGCTTGGGCTTGAACTGGCCGTCCATCGCCCGGAACAGGCAGACGAGCAGGAACGTCGTGCCGACGAAGACATGGAAGCCATGGAAGCCGGTCGCCATGAAGAAGGTCGACGAATAGATGCCGTCGCGGAAGCCGAACGGGGCGTGCATGTATTCGTAGAGCTGGATGCTCGTGAAGCAGACGCCCAGTACGACCGTGAGGATCAGGCCGCGCACGGCATCGCGCTTGTTGCCTTCGACGATGGCGTGATGCGCCCACGTCACCGTGGTGCCCGAAAGCAGCAGGATCAGCGTGTTCATCAGCGGCAGATCGAACGGCGCGATGATGCTGATGCCCTTGGGCGGCCAGACACCTCCGGTCGCCTCGGCGCGGACCGGCATCTCGGGCGAATTGGGATAGAGCGACGCGTCGAAGAACGCCCAGAAGAAGGCGGCGAAGAACAGGATCTCGGAGGCGATGAAAAGGATCATGCCGTAGCGCAGGCCGAGCTGGACCACCGCGGTGTGATAGGTACGCGATTCGACGATGACGTCACGCCACCACCACCACATGACGGCGAAGATGACGAGGAAGCCCGGCACCACGACCCACCACTGGACCACCTTGACGATGCTCTCGACGCCCTTGCCGAGCATGTCGGGATGCATGCCCAAGGCAGCGCCCATCGCCAACATCAGCGCGCCGATCGCACCGATCGCCGGCCACGGGCTGGGGTCGACGAGATGATACGGATGCTTCGGTGTGCCTTCGGCCATATTCATCCACCCTTTCCGGTTCCGTTGGCGGGGTTGCCGCCGAGCAATATCTTCGCCCGCTCCGTCTTCGCCTCATAGAAAGTGTAGGAGAGCGTGACGGTGCGGACGTTGTCGTAGCGCCGATCCTTGTCCATCTCGGGATCGACGAAAAATACCACCGGCATGTCGAGCGACTGGCCGGGCTTCAGCAACTGCTCGGTGAAGCAGAAGCATTGCAGCTTGTTGAACCACGGACCCGCGGGCTCGGGCGTCACGTTGTACACCGACGTGCCGACGATCGGCCGCTGCGAGACGTTGGTCACGCGATAATGGACCAGCCGCTCCTCGCCGAGGCGCACCTTGACCTCGCGCTCCAGCGGCTCGAAGCGCCAGGGCAGGTTGGGATCGACGTTGGAATCGAAGCGGACCTTGACGGTGCGATCGAGCAGCGGTCGCTCGCCCTGCTGGGCCACGACCGGCGTGCCACCGAAGCCGGTGGTGCGGCAGAACAGGTCGTAAAGCGGCGAGGAAGCATAGGCGAGACCGACCATGCCGACCGTGACGGCGATCAGCCACCCCGCGAGCCGGGCGTTCTTGCGGCCGGCGTCAGCGCTCATGCCTTGTCTCCCATCCGCACGATGGTGAGGGCGAAGAACAGCACGACCATCACGATCAGGAATCCGGCCACGACCAGATTCTTGCCGCGCTGGCGGCGGTGCAGATCGGTGTCGCCGGGGCGGCGGTCTTCGACCATGGCCTCGCTCATCCGACGAGATGCTCAAGGAGCCGCCCGACGAGCCGGTCGAGCGGCAGGGCCGCGAACAGGACCGCAAGATAGAGCAGCGAGAAGCGGAACATGCGGCGCGCCGCGCCGAAGGCCGTCACGTCGTCGGCGGTGCGCCAGACGGCAACGGCATGGCCGATGAACACCACGGACAACGTCAACGCAACGGCCGCGTACGCCCAGCCAACGGCACCCAGCAGCGTGGGCGCCAGCGCCACCGGCGTCAGGATCAGCGTATAAATCAGCATCTGCCGCTTGGTCTCGCGCGGACCGGCGACGACCGGCAGCATCGGCACGCCGGCGTTGCGGTAGTCGTCGCTGCGATAGAGCGCCAGTGCCCAGAAGTGCGGCGGGGTCCACAGGAAGATCAGCAGGAAAAGCGCAATGCCCACCGCCGAGACGTCGCCGGTGGCGGCGGCCCAGCCGATCATCGGCGGGAAGGCGCCGGCAGCGCCGCCGATCACGATGTTCTGCGGCGTGCGGCGCTTCAGCCAGATCGTGTAGACGAAGACGTAGAACAGGATGGCCGCCGTCAGTAGTGCCGCAGCGACCAGATTGGTCGCCACCGCCATCAGCAGGACGGAGAAGATCGACAGCAGCACGCCCAGGCCCAGCGCATCGTCAGGCGCCACCCGGCCGGCCGGCAGCGGCCGGTTGCGCGTACGCGCCATCAGGGCGTCGAGGTCGCGCTCGTACCACATGTTTATGGCGCCGGCGGCGCCGGACCCCAGCGCGATCGCCAGCACCGCGAGTGCGGCGGTAAAGGGATGGATATGGGTCGGCGCGATCAGCACGCCGACGAGGCCGGTGAAGACGACCAGCGACATCACGCGCGGCTTCAGCAGATCGACGTAGTCGCGCACGCGTGCGGGCGCGGCGACGCCATCGATGCTGCCTGTGAAAGTGTGTGCGGTGTCGCTCATGAGCCTTTCAAGGCGAAGGCGCCTCCCTCTGATTCTTTGGGGGGCGCCTCCGCTCCAGTCCTAGTGGTGTGCCGTCGGAGAGATGTGCGGCAGCTCCTCGAACGTGTGGAACGGCGGCGGTGAATCCACCGTCCATTCCAGCGTCGTGGCGCCCTCACCCCAGTAGTTGGCGCCGACCTTGCGGCCGTACATCATTCCGCCGAACACCACGAAGACCAGCCAGAAGATCGTGGCGCCGAAGGAGAGGAATGCGCCCATCGACGAGACGTAATTCCAATGCGACATCGCGTCGGGATAGTCGACGTAATGGCGCGGCATGCCGGCGAGGCCGGAGAAGTGCATCGGAAAGAACGTCAGGTTCACGCCGATGAAGGTGGCCCAGAAATGCACCTGGCCGGCCCATTCCGGATACTGCCGGCCCGTCATCTTTCCGAACCAGTAGTAGAAGCCCGCGAACATGCCGAACACCGCGCCGAGCGACAGCACGTAATGGAAGTGCGCGATCACGTAGTAGGTGTTGTGCAGCGCGTAGTCGACGCCGGCATTGGCCAGCACGACACCGGTGACGCCGCCCACGGTGAACAGGAAGATGAAGCCGATCGCCCACAGCATCGGCACTTCGAGCCTGATCGAGCCGCCCCACATGGTGGCGATCCAGCTGAAGATCTTCACGCCTGTCGGCACCGCGATCACCATTGTCGCCGCCACGAAGTAGGCGCGCGTGTCGACGTCCATGCCGACCGTGTACATGTGGTGCGCCCACACGACGAAGCCCACGACGCCGATCGCCACCATCGCATAGGCCATTCCGAGGTAGCCGAAGATCGGCTTCTTCGAGAAGGTCGAGATGATGTGGCTCACGATGCCGAAGGCCGGCAGGATCATGATGTAGACCTCGGGATGGCCGAAGAACCAGAAGAGGTGCAGGAACAGCGTCGGGTCGCCGCCGCCGGCCGGATCGAAGAAGTGGGTGCCGAAATTGCGGTCGGTCAGCAGCATGGTGATGGCGCCGGCCAGCACCGGCAGGGCCAGCAGCAGCAGGAACGCCGTCACCAGGATAGACCAGGCGAACAGCGGCATGCGGTGCAGCGTCATGCCCGGCGCGCGCATGTTCAGGATCGTGGTGATGAAGTTGATGGCGCCCAGGATCGAGGACGCGCCGGCAATGTGCAGCGAGAAGATGGCGAGATCCATGCCCGCCCCCTGTTGCACGGAGAGCGGCACGTAGATCGTCCATCCGGTGCCGACACCGCCGCCGATCAGGGCCGAGAGCAGCAGCAGCAGGAAGGCCGGCGGCAGCAGCCAGAAGCTGATGTTGTTCATGCGCGGGAACGCCATGTCGGGCGCCCCGATCATCAGCGGCACGAACCAGTTGCCGAAGCCGCCGATCAGGCCGGGCATCACGACGAAGAACACCATGATCAGGCCGTGGGCCGTGACGATCGTGTTCCAGAAATGACCGTCCGGCGTGCCGTCGGGGCCCTTGAAGAACTGCACGCCCGGCTGCAGCAACTCGAGCCGCATGTAGACCGAGAAGGACGCGCCGATCAGGGCGGCGAAGATCGAAAACACCAGGTACATCGTGCCGATGTCCTTGTGATTCGTGCTGTAGACGTAGCGACGCCAACCGGTCGGGGTGTGGTGGTCGTCGTGCCCATGCTGATGAGCGTCGTGGTCGTGAGAGGCGCCGTGCGCGGTGGCCATTATCGAGTCTCCTGCGGAGAGCGCTTAGCGGTTGGCGGGAGCGGTGGCGGAAGCGACGTCGGTCGCGGGCAGCAGCCCCGCCGACTTCTTCTTCTGCTCAACCCACTTGTCGAAGTCGGGCTTGGAAACGGCGCGGACTGCAATCGGCATGTACGAGTGGTTGTTGCCGCAGATCTGCGAGCACTGGCCGAAGTAGTAGCCTTCCTTGGTGACGTTGATCCAACCCTCGTTGAGACGGCCGGGGATCACGGTCTTCTTGATGCCGAAGCCGGGAACGGTCCAGCCGTGCATGCTGTCGGCCGCCGTGCCGACGATCCGGATCACGGTGCCGACCGGAACCACCATCTCATCGTCCACCGCCATCATGCGGGGCTGGCTGGGCTTCAGCTTGACGCGATCGGCCTCGCTCAGGATGCGACTTTCGACGACGATGCCGCCCTGGTCGGGATAGTCATAGGACCAGTACCACTGGTGGCCGGTCACCTTGATCGTCATGGCCGCGTCGACCGCCTTGTCGCCGTAATAGAGCAGGCGAAACGACGGGATGGCGATCACGACGAGAATGAGGATCGGAATGATCGTCCAGGCAATCTCGAGGAACGTGTTGTGCGTGGTGGCGGTCGGTGTCGGGTTGCGCGAGGCGTGGAAACGCCACATCGCGTAAAGCAGGAGAAACGCCACGAAAACGGAGATCACCGTGATGATCACCAGCAGGATGTCGTGCAGCTGCTCGACCTTGACCATCAACGGCGTATAGGGCGCCGGAAAATCCATCTGCCATTCGTGCGGCACGCCGATAACCGGCTGTGCGCTGGCGCTACCCGCGACGCCAAGTCCCGCGATCGCCGACAGAACTCCAAGAATGCCCCACACGCGCTTGCCGATCATGCATCCGTCCCCTCAGCGGTCCCGAATCTCGCGAGATTCCGAACCGCAAAATCCCCCGCAATTCACAGCGGTTAGTACCAGATATAGCTCTGGCAGGTAACGGGTTTTCACCCCTACTCGGTATGTGGCGGCCGGTCGCAGTTGCCCGCCCGAAGCGGTGGATATCGCTTCGCGATGCGGCTGCTTGTGGACCGTCCCGGCCACCGTCCTGGCCACCATCCTGGCCCTTGTGTTTCGGATACCTGCCAGTAATGTCCGCGCGCCCGCCATATCAAGGGCGCGGCTCAACTCGAGGATTTCGTCATGCGTTTGGCGCTGACGCCGATTTTTGTCGCTGTCTTTCTCATGTTCGCAGGAGCGAGCTTCGCCATGGACAAGGAAAACACCCTCTACATCGACCTCAAGGACGGCCGCGTCGTTATCGAGATGCGCCCCGACCTCGCGCCCAAGCATGTCGCGCAGATCAAGAAGCTGGCGCGCGAAGGCAAGTACGACGGCGTCGTCTTCCATCGCGTCATCGAGGGCTTCATGGCCCAGACCGGCGACCCCCAGGGCACCGGCAGCGGCGGCATGGGCGAGCTGCTGCCCGCCGAGTTCTCCAAGGAGCCGCATGTCCGCGGCACCGTCTCGATGGCCCGCACCAGCGACCCCAACAGCGCGCGCAGCCAGTTCTTCATCGTGTTCAAGGACTCGAACTTCCTCGACGGCCAGTACACCGTGTGGGGCAAGGTGACCTCGGGCATGGAGTTCGTCGACAAGATCAAGCGCGGCGCCGGCCAGGGCGGCACCGTCCCGGCCCCCGCCGACAAGATGATCAAGGTCCAGGTCGCCGCCGACGCGAAGAGCTAGAGACCACCTTAGATTAGATGTCAGGATATGGTGTTAAGATACTGATATAACTGATAAATATCTATAGACTTGAGACGCCCGGTGAAGAAATCCACCGGGCGTTTGCTTGAGGGCCGTACCACCCCAATGTAGGGAAAATCCTACCCTATTTCGGTTGAACCTGCAAATCTGTCTTCGCGACTCTGGACTGCCCACAGCGCATGGCTGTGACCAGCCGCTCCGGATCAGGCCTCGCGCGTCACCGTGTGGTAGGCCTTCGAGATGACCTGCCAGCGGCCGTCGACCTTGAGCAGGGTCAGGTAGTCGGTGAAGTAGCGCGGCGGGATCTGGCATTCGACCTTGGCGAAAGCCGTGGCCGGGCCGGAAAAGTCGATCGACACGATGCGATCGGCGCGCGGGCTGCCCTTGGATTTGGCCGACGGGCGGCTTTCCACCATCTTGAACCAGTCGGCGCGCGGCATGTCGGCGGCCTTGCCGTCGCCGCCGGCGGCGTAGAGATGCGAGGCGGGGTGGAACGCCTCGCCCAGCTTCTTGGTGTCACCCTCGTGGAGCCCGTCGAAATAGACTTGTAGGACCTTCTCGATCGCCGCGACGTCGGAACTCATCACTTCTTCTCCTTCGTTCAAATCGCCCACTCAAATTGCCGAGTTGGGGCTCACCAGGATCTTGCCGTTGCGTCCGCCCTTGTCGGCGTGCGCCAGCGCCTCCTTGATCTTGTCGATTGGATAGACCGTGTCCACCGGTGCGCTGAGCTTGCCGGCCATGACCTGGCTCGCGAGATCGGCATAGATCGCACGGATCTTTTCAGGCGTGCGCTTGGCGAGGCCGCGCCCCAGCATGAAGCCTGTCAGGCGAACGCCGCGATAGATGAAGTTGGTGCGCCCGACCTTCGGGTCCTCGCCGCTCATCGAGCCGTAGTGGACGACCGTGCCGTCCGTGCCGACGCTCGCCACGATACGGCCAGTCGCGGCGCCGCCAATCGCCTCGACGCCGAGCTTGATGTTGGCGTCGCCGGTAGCCTTGGCGACCCGGGCCGGGAGGTCATCGCCATCGACGATCACGACATCGGCGCCCAGCGCCTTCAGTTCATCGGCGAGATCGGCGCGGCGCACAACATTGACGGTGCGCAGGCCGCGTTGCTTGGCCAAAACGATGAGCAGTCGGCCGACGGCCGAATTGGCGACATTCTGGATCACCCAGTCGCCGGCCGCGAGGTCGACGAAGTCGGACAGCATGAGCTGCGCCGTCGGCGGATTGATCCGCACCATGGCGGCCTGCCGGAGATCGATGCCGGCCGGCAGCGGGATGGCATCGTCGCCCTTCACACGGCGGCGCTGGGTCCAGTTCTCGCGCTGCAGGTTGATGACCAGGTCGCCTTTTTTGACATGCGTCACTGCCGAGCCGACCGCCGTCACGCGACCGACACACTCCGCGCCCGGCGTCGCCGGCAGCGGCGGTTTTAGCCGGTAGCTTCCCCGGCAGAAGCCCATGTCGGCGGGGTTGATGGGAAAGGCCAACACATCGAAGACAACTTCGTCGGGGGCCGGGTCGCCGACGTCCGGCACCTCGGCGCAGCGTGCGACCTCCCAGGGCGTTCCGTAGCTGTCGAGCACCACCTGCTTCACGCCGTCCTCCGCGAGAATTTGCCCAGCCGCTTTGTTGGGGGGCCCACTTTGTTGGCCCGCCGATTGCTTATAAGGTGATTCGATAAGGGGTGAAATGCCGGATGGCCGCCAAGGCATTTGACGAAATGAATTCCGGGACATCGGGCCCGGGAGGGACTGATTCGATCCGTGCGCCCTATCGCGGTGTCGCCAACTGGCTCGCGCGCACGTCGCCCGAGCGGGTGGCGGCGACGCGCCACGAAGTCGACCTGTTCTATCGCCGCCACGGCATCACCTTCGGCGCCTATGGCGCCGTCGACGGCCATGAGGCCACGATCCCCTTCGATATCATCCCGCGGGTCATGGCCTGGGACGAGTGGGAATACTTGCATAAAGGTCTGGTGCAGCGCGTGCAGGCGCTCAACGCCTTCCTCGCCGACGCCTACGGCGCACGGGATATCTGCCGCGCCGGCGTGGTTCCCGAGAGCCAGATCCTGATGAACGGCGAGTTCGTGGCGATGGCGCAGGGCCTCGCCCTGCCCGGCGGCGTGCATGCCCACATCGCCGGCATCGATCTCGTGCGCGTCGGCGAAAAGGACTTTTACGTTCTCGAAGACAACGTCCGCACGCCCTCCGGCGTCTCCTACGTTCTGGAGAATCGCGAAGTCATGATGCGGCTGGCACCCGAGCTGTTCTCGGCCATGCGGGTGTTGCCGGTCGCCAACTATTCCGAGGAACTCCTGGCGACACTGCGGTCGGTGTCGTTCAGCGACGATGCCGAGCCCAATGTGGTGCTGCTGACGCCGGGCCATTTCAACAGCGCCTATTTCGAGCATGCGTTCCTGGCCGACGAAATGGGCATCGAGCTGTGCGAGGGCGCCGACCTGTTCGTCGACGAGGGCCGCGTCTACATGCGCACCCCGCGCGGGCCGCAGCGAGTCGACGTCATCTACCGCCGCGTCGACGATGCCTTTCTCGATCCATTGGCGATGCGACCGGATTCCTTCCTCGGCGTCGCCGGCCTTTTGGGCGCGCTGCGCGCCGGCCGGGTCAACATCGTGAACGCGCTCGGCAACGGCGTAGCCGACGACAAATCGACCTACACCTACGTTCCCGAGATGATCCGCTTCTATCTCGGCGAGGAGCCGATCCTCTCGAACGTGCCGACCTGGCGCTGCGACCGGCCCGATGATTTCAAGTATGTGCTCGAGCACCTGCCGGAGCTGGTCGTCAAGGAAGTGCATGGCTCCGGCGGCAAGGGCATGCTGGTCGGGCCGACCTCGAGCAAGGCCGAGATCGAATCCTTCGCCGACCTGGTGCGGGCGCGACCAGACAACTACATCGCCCAGCCGACCCTGGCGCTGTCCACCTGCCCGACCTTCGTCGGCCAGGGCGTGGCGCCGCGCCACGTCGATCTCCGCCCCTACGTGCTGTCGGGCCGCAAGGTGACCATCATCCCCGGCGGCCTCACGCGCGTGGCGCTGAAGGAAGGATCTCTGGTCGTCAATTCGAGCCAGGGCGGCGGCACCAAGGACACCTGGGTGCTCGCGCCTGAAGCCGGCTCGGGTGGTTAGGTTCATGTGTCACTCGACCATGAGCGCGCAGGATGCGCGCGGTCCGGAAGATCATGAGTCTTCTGGACCGCGAGCCTCCGGCTCGCTCATGCACGAGTGGGCGGTGCAGCCATGCTGAGCAGCACCGCCAAGAATCTCTACTGGATGGGCCGCTACCTGCAGCGCGCCAAGTCGACGGCACGGCTGATCGAGGCGACGCAGCGCATGGCGCTGCAGTCGCGCGGCGAGGAAGCCGCCGGGGTGGCCGCCATCTTCGGCATGGAAGACGAGTTCCGCCAGACCCAGGAACAGGGCGGCCGCCTGGCCAGCCTCATCGACTTCCTGGTGGTGGACGAAAGCAACCCCTCCTCGATCGTGAGTTCGATCGCCGCCGCCCGCAGCAACGCCCGCGAGGAGCGCAACAACATCACCGTCGACGTGTGGGAGAGCCTTAACGCGCTGTGGCTGGAGCTCGGCTCGCGCCTGCGCAGCGACCGCGCGACGCTCGATCGCGGCGCGCTGATCGAATCGGTGAAGAAGCAGGCGGTGATGATCTTCGGCGCCGCGCAGGTGACGCTCCTGCGCGACGAGGCCTATCACTTCCTCCAACTCGGCGCTTTCCTCGAACGGGCCGACAATACCGCCCGCATCGTCGACGTGAAATTTCACCTGTTGCGGCCCGACGGCGATCCGCATGCCGACAAGCCCGACTACTTCGCCTGGTCGGAAGTGCTCGCCTGCATCGGCGCGGTCCGCACCTATCGCCGCATCTATCGCAGTGCGCTCGATCCGGCGAAGGTCGCCGAGCTGATGGTGCTGCGCCGCGACGTGCCGCGCTCGGTGCACCATTGCCTGTGGATGGTCGACCTCAACATGCGCGAACTCGCCGATGCCTACGGCACGCGCGGCGAGGCCGACCGGCTGGCCGGCGAACTGCACACACGCCTGCGCTATGCGCGCATCGACAAGATCTTCGAGATCGGCCTGGCCAAATTCCTGGGCGGGGTACGCGACGACATCGCCACGCTGTCCGACGAAATCGGCAGCCAGTTCCTGCTGGATTGAACGACCATGCGGTTCGCCATCGAGCACACGACACGCTTCCAGTTCGACCAGCCGTCCGGCCATTCGATCCATGACGTGCGGCTCACGCCCAAGCCGGCGGCCGGCCAGCGCGTCGTCTCATGGCACATCGACGGGCCGGGCAAGCGCTCCGAATGGGTCGACGGCCACGGCAACCAGGTGACGACCTTCTCGGCGGCCTACCGGCACGACAGCGTCGAAATCACGGTGCGCGGCATCTACGAATACAGCGGCGCCGACCAGTGGCTGCGCTATGTCGAGACGCCGACGCTTCCGGCGCCGTTCTGGCTGCGCAATTCAGGCCTCGCCCGCCACGATTCGAGCTTCGATCCGGTGATCGAGGGCCTCGCCGAGCGAGCAGCCGACCCCAGTCATCGGGTTGCGGTCCTGCACGAGGTGATGGACCGCATCGGGCGGCGCATCGCCTACAAGACAGGCGTCTCCACCGTCGACACCACCGCCGCCGAGGCGCTGGCCCGTGGCGCCGGCGTGGCCCAGGACGATGCGCACGTCTTCATTGCCTGCTGTCGGCGGCTCGGCGTGCCGGCGCGTTATGTCAGCGGCTATCTGCGCAACGACGATCCCGAACTGCATGTCGGCCGCACCAGCCATTCCTGGGCCGAGGCCTGGGTTCCCGGACTCGAATGGGTCGGCTTCGATCCGGCCAACGCCATCAGCCCGCACGGCGACAGCCTCAGGGTGGCGGTCGGCCTCGACTATCACGATGCCGCCCCGGTCAGCGGCCGGCGTGTCGGGTTCGGCGGCGCCAAGATGACCGTCGATGCGTCGGTTCGCGTCGTCGACTAAAGCGTGTCGACCGAGGCTTAACGCCGGTACGGCACGAACCTACGAGAAATAGCCCTCGCGACGATCTCCGCGCCGCTCGCCTTCTTGCGAAAGCGGGCTGCCGCCAGTACGGTCGCGCGCTTTTTCAACGCCCTCAAGGAGTCATCGCGTCATGGCCCTCATCGCCGACCGTCTTGGCCGCATCAAGCCCTCTCCGACCAATGCCGCCCAAGGCAAATTCCTGGAGATGAAGGCGGCGGGCAAAGACGTGATCGGCCTGGCCGCCGGCGAGCCCGACTTCCCCACGCCCGACCACATCAAGGAAGCGGCGATCAAGGCCATTCACGACAACGACACCAAGTATACCGCGGTGGCCGGTACGCCGGCGCTGCGCCAGGCGATCGTCGCCAAGATGAAGCGCGACCATGGTCTCGAGTACAAGCCCTCGCAGACCGTCGTCACCTCGGGCGGCAAGCAGATCATTTTCAACGCGATGCTCGCCACCCTGAACTCGGGCGACGAAGTCATCATTCCGGCGCCCTACTGGGTTTCGTACCCGGAGATGGTGATGTTCGGCGATGGCACACCCGTCATCGTGAATTGCCCTGAATCGACCGGCTTCAAGCTGACGCCCGAGGCGCTCGACCGCGCGATCACGCCCAAGACCAAGTGGCTGATCATGAACTCGCCCAGCAACCCGACGGGTGCCGCCTATTCGTACGCCGATCTCCGCGGCCTGTGCGACGTGCTGCTGAAGCATCCGCAGGTCCACATCCTGACCGACGACATGTACGAGAAGCTCGTCTACGACGACTTCAAGTTCGCGACGCCGGCCGAGGTCGAGCCCCGGCTCTACGATCGCACGCTGACCATGAACGGCGTGTCGAAGGCCTACAACATGACCGGCTGGCGCATCGGCTATGCCGCCGGTCCGCAGAAGCTGATCGATGCCATGATCACCGTGCAGTCGCAGAGCACGTCGAACGCCAGCTCGATCAGCCAGGCGGCGTCGGTGGCGGCGCTGAACGGCCCGACCGATTTCATTCCCAGGAACGTCGCCGTCTTCAAGCAACGCCGCGATCTCATCGTGTCGATGCTGAATCAGACCAACGTCCTCAAGTGCCCGCGGCCGGAAGGCGCCTTCTACGTCTATCCGTCGTGCGCCGGGGCGATCGGCAAGAAGACGCCGGACGGCAAGGTGATCAAGGACGACACCGACTTCGTGAACTACCTGCTCGAAGCCGAGGGTCTGTCGGTGGTGCAGGGCTCGGCCTTCGGCCAGGGCCCGGCGTTCCGCATCTCCTATGCGACGGCGACCGAGCTGCTCGAAGAAGCCGGCCGCCGCATCCAGCGGGCCTGCGGCGCGCTGAGCTAGAGTCGTCCTGCTGGGCCGTCACCGGTTCATGCACTCTGTCATCCCGAGCGCAGCGAGGGATCTTTGAGGCCATGAGTAAAGGTCCCTCGCTTCGCTCGGGATGACAGCTTTTCCGTAACCAACATCGTGCGCCATCTTCCCCGGAGGGCTCTGCCGTCAGAGGGGGAGGAAAGTTGGTTCTGAGTCTTCCCCCACCGGCAGATTGACTCCCCCCGGCGGGGGTGAAACGATTTCCATCGACAAAGGGCTTCGCTCCGATCGCGGCGTCGCGGGTTAACCTCCGCGTTCGTCTGACGGCCGAGAGTTAGTGAGAGCGACCGTTCGCGGACGCTGGGGCTGCCCGTCCTTCCGGAGACGCCATCCGGAGCTTCTACGCGCATTTTCGCGAGAGGGAGGACGTTGTCATGGCTGACATCAAAACCGAGACCATCACCGGCGGCAGGCCAGGTAGCGGCGCGCATCGCGTGGTGGCGCTGTGCGGGCCGTATCTTTCGGGCAAGACCAGCCTGCTCGAGAGCATTCTCTACGCCACGGGGGCCATCGGCCGGCGCGGTTCGACGCGCGCGGGCACCTCCATCGGCGATGCCGCGGCCGAGTCGCGCAAGCGCGGCATGGGCACCGAGATCAATGTCGCCTCGGTCGACTATCTCGGCGATCAATGGACCTTCCTCGACGTTCCCGGCTCGATCGAGTTCCAGCACGACGCCTTCGCAGCCCTTGCGGTGTGCGACGTGGCGGTCGTGGTGTGCGAACCCTCGCCCGAGCGCGTCGTGTCCCTGGCGCCGCTGCTGAAATGCATCGAAGACCGCCACATCCCGCACATCATTTTCGTCAACAAGATCGACTCGGCGGAAGCCCGCGTGCGCGACATGCTGTCGGCGCTGCAGTCGGTGTCGACGCGCAAGCTGGTCCTGCGCCAGGTGCCGATCCGCCGGCCGACCGACAACGGCGGCGAGGAGACGATGGGCTACGTCGATCTCGTGAGCGAGCGCGCCTATCGCTACAAGAGCAGCGGCGCTTCCGATCTGATCGAGATGCCGGCCGAGATCCTGCCGCGTGAATCGGAGGCCCGCCGCGAACTCCTGGAAACGCTCTCCGAGTTCGACGACACGCTGCTGGAGCAGCTCATCGAAGACATCGCGCCGGAGAAATCCCTGATCTACCGCGATCTCCACGACGAATTCGGCGCCGACAAGATCGTGCCGGTGCTGCTGGGTGCCGGCGATCGCGAGAATGGCGTGCGCCGGCTCCTGAAAGCGTTGCGCCACGACACCCCGTTCGCCGCCGAAACCGCCAAACGCCGGTCGCTCCCAACCAATGGAACAGCGGTCGCGGAATGCTTCAAAGTCTTGCATCAGTCGCATGCCGGCAAGCTCTCGCTGTGCCGGGTGTGGTCAGGAACGCTCACCGAAGGCCAGTCGCTCGGCGGCCATCGCATCGGCACGATGCTGCGGCCGTTCGGCCAACGCCTCGACAAGATCGCCGAAGCACGCAGCGGCGAGCTCGTGGCGCTCGCCAAGCTCGATGTGCTCTCGGCGGGCCATGTGCTGGGCGCGACCGGGATCGCCCCGTCGGCCGATTTTCCGGCGCCCGCGCCTGCGGTGTTCGTCCTGTCGCTTGCCGCCAAGAACCGCAACGACGAGGTCAAGCTTTCGGGCGCCCTGCACAAGATCGTCGAGGAGGATCCGTCGCTTGCCTTCGAGGCGCGCGGCGAAACCCATGAGCTGCTGATCAAGGGCCAGGGCGAGATGCATCTCAAGGTCGCGGTCGACAAGCTCGCCGGCCGCTACAACGTGGCCGTCGAGACCGCGGGGCCGCGCGTGGCCTACCGCGAGACCATCCAGGCCGGCACCCAGCAACATGCACGCTACAAGCGCCAGACCGGCGGCCACGGTCAGTTCGCCGACATCAAGGTCGAGATCCGGCCGCTGCCGCGCGGTTCGGGTTTCCGCTTCGTCGACAAGATCGTGGGCGGCGTGGTGCCGCGCAACTTCATTCCCGCGGTCGAGGAAGGCCTGATCGATTACCTGAAGGAGGGCCCGCTCGGCCAGCCGATCGTCGATATCGAGGTCACGCTGGTCGACGGCCAGTACCATGCGGTCGACAGTTCGGAGATGTCCTTCAAGATGGCGGCGCGCATCGCCATGAGCGAGGCGATGCCGAAATGCCGCCCTGTGCTGCTGGAGCCGATCCTCAAGGTGACCGTCGCGGGGCCCAGCGAATCGACACCACGACTGCAACGGCTGATCTCGGGCCGGCGCGGCCAGTTGCTGGGCTACGACGCCCGCCCGGGTTGGGACGGCTGGGACGAGGTCTCGGCGCTGATGCCGGAGGCCGAGATCGCCGACATGATCGTGGAGATCCGCTCGGTGACGCAGGGTGTCGGCACGTTCCGCACCGAGTTCGACCATCTGCAGGAAATCGCCGGACGGACCGCCGAGCGCATCGTCGAGGAGACCAGGAAGCACCAGGCCGCATAGCCTGGCCTTGGGCTTGGCCTGCCCGCGCCTTCTCCTCCGGACGGGCTTGCTTCATATTGGCCCCGTGGGAAGGATTCCACGGGGAGAACAATCGTATGCTCGATAGACGGTCTTTTGTGTTGGGTGGCGTGGCGCTGGCCGCAACCTCGTTCGTGGCCCGCATTGCCACAGCCCAGGCCGGCCGGCCAATGCTGGTGTTCGTCGGCGACCAGACGTCGGAGGACTGCAAGACCTGGCGGACGCAGTGGGAACCGATCTTGGTCGCCTCCCCGATGTTCAAGAAGATCGACTACCGGGTGATCTATCCCGAAAAATCGTCGATGCTGGCCAAGCAGCAGACCTGGCCGGCCGATCTGCGCTGGCTGCTCGACACCTTCCTGATGAGCCAGGTCGGCGTCCAGGAAGGCTTCGAGGTTCCCCGCTTCTTCCTGGTGCAGAACGGGCAAGTCACCTTCTCCACCTCCGGCAACAGCGGCTGGCGGGAAGTGATGTGGCCCACCCTCCAGGACGTGACGAGCGGACAACCGGGATGATGGACCATGGCTAACGATCTGTTTCGCCGCCAACTGGGCAGCTACGCCTCGGTGCATCGCGACTCGCGCAACAAGGCGACGCACTTCGCCGGCATTCCCGTCATCGTCTTTTCGCTGTTGCTGCTGTTGTCGCTTTGGCGCTTCGAGCTCGGCGGCCGCGAATGGCCGGTGTCGCTGGCCGTGGCGATCGTGGCGCTGCTGGGCTGGATGGCGCTCGATCTCGGCATCGGCGTCATCATGGCGGTGCTGATGGCGCCGGCATGGTACGCAGCCGATACGCTTGCCGGCGCGCTGGGCGCGCCCTCCGCGGTCTGGACGGTCTTCCTCGTGCTGTTCGTCGGCGGCTGGGTGCTGCAGTTCCTCGGTCATCACTACGAGGGCAAGCGGCCGGCGCTCCTCGACAATATCTTCCAGGGCTTCATCGGCCCGATGTTCCTGGTGGCCGAGGCTCTGGTGGTGATGGGCTACCGCCACGATTTGGCCCAAGCCATGGGCGAGGGTGACGTCACGGTCCGGTGAGCAAGGTTGATTTGCGGCATCCCCGAAGACGCTGCATGACAGGCTGAGCGTAACAGGAGTTCGATGAATGCTGATCAAGCGCACGCGCGGCTGGGAATTGCCGGAACGGCTGGCGACGCCGGAAAGCCACTATTTGCAGCGCCGGACGCTGGTGCGCGCGATGGGTCTGGGTGCCGCATCGCTGGCGCTGCCCGCGGCATCATTCGCGCAGGACAAGTCCGCCGATCCGTCGGCCGGCCTCTATCCTGCCAAGCGCAACGACAAGTATGGCGTGCCGACACCGATGACTGCCGAGCGGCAGGCAACGACCTACAACAACTTCTATGAATTCGGGACCGACAAGAGCATCTGGCGCGACGCCCAGAAGCTCGAGGTCCGGCCGTGGACGATCAAGGTCGGCGGCATGGTCGAGAAGCCGTTCGAGATCGGCATCGACGATCTGCTGGCCAAGATGACGCTCGAGGAGCGCGTCTATCGTCATCGCTGCGTCGAAACCTGGTCGATGATCGTCCCGTGGAGCGGCTTTCCGGTCCGTTCGCTGGTCGAGTTCTGCAAGCCCCTGGGCAGCGCCAAGTTCGTCGTCATGAAGACCCTGTCGAAGCCCGCGGTGATGCACGAGCAGCGCGATCTTCTCTATCCCTGGCCCTACACCGAGGGCCTGGCGATGGACGAGGCCATGAACGATCTCGCCTTCATCGCCACCGGGCTCTATGGCAAGCCGATCCCCAAGCAGAACGGCGCGCCGCTCAGGCTCGTGGCGCCGTGGAAGTACGGATTCAAGAACGTGAAGTCGATCGTCAGCATCGATTTCACCGACAAGCGCCCGGTCACCTTCTGGGAGAAGCTGCAGTCCAGTGAATATGGTTTCTGGGCCAACGTGAACCCCGAGGTGCCGCATCCGCGCTGGAGCCAGGCGACCGAGAAGCCGCTGGGCAGCGACGCCCGCATCCCGACCCTGCTCTACAACGGCTACGCCGAGTTCGTGGCCGGCCTCTACACCGACCGCAAAGCGGAAAAGCTGTTCATATAGCCTGCCACCTTTGCCTCGCCGCGCCGGCCCGCTACAACGGGCACCGGCCGACGGGGCCAAGGGAGGTCGTGGGTGAAAATCAACCGGCGTAGGACGCTTGTGGGAGCCGTCGCGGTGTCGGCGGCAGGATTGCCCCTGTCCCGACTGGCATCGGCGCAGGATTTCCCCAACAAGCCGATCAAGATCGTCGTCCCGTTCGCCGCCGGCAGCGCCACCGACCTCACGGCACGCGGCCTTGGCGCCAAGCTGCAGGATATCCTCAAGCAGCCTGTGATCATCGAGAACAAGCCGGGCGCCTCGGGCCAGCTCGGCGCCCAGGCCGTCGCGACCGCACCGGCCGACGGCTACACGCTGTTGATGGGCACCAACACCACCAACTCCGCCAACGGCGCGCTGTTCAAGAAGCTGTCCTACGATCCCGACAAGGATTTCGCCCCGGTCATCCGCTGCGTCACCGGCGTCAACGCGCTGGTCGTGAACAACGATGTGCCGGTGAAGACCGTGGCCGAGCTGATCGACTACGCCAAGAAGAACCCGGGCAAGCTCAACTATGCCGAGGCCAGCGCCTCGCAGCGCCTGTCCGGCGAGATGTTCAACCAGCTGGCCGGCGTGAAGATCGAGCGCGTGCCCTACAAGGCAAGCCCCCAGGCGCTGGGCGACGTGGCCTCAGGCCAGGTGCAGGTCATGTTTCCCGATCTGCCGCAGGCGCTGACCCAGATCGAGGCGGGCCGCGTCCGTGGCCTCGCCGTGACTGGATCCAAGCGCACCACCGTGGCGCCCGACCTGCCGGCGATCGCCGAGACCGTGACCGACTATGTGCTGGTCTATTGGCTCGCAGTGTTCGCGCCGGCGGCGACGCCCAAGCCGATCCTGAAAACCCTGCACGATGCCATCGCCGAGGCGCTCAAGGACCCGGCCACGGCCAAGGCCATGACGCAGGGCCGCATGGAGATCTCACCGCTCGGTCTCGACGCGTTCGATGCCTTCGTGAAGAGCGAGACCGTATGGTGGACCAAGTCCATCAAGGCGGCCGGAATTGAGCCGGAGTGAGCAGGTCATGAGCAAAGTCATCGTCGAGAAGAACGGCCCGGTCAAAACCGTCTGGATGAATCGGCCGGAGAAGAAGAACGCGCTCGACAGCGAGCTGTTGGGCAACATGATCGAGGCGCTGCAGGCGCCGGTCGCGGCAGAGGATCGCGTACTGGTGATCCGCGGCAAGGGCGACGTGTTCTGCGCCGGCCTCGACATGGCCGAGCGCAGCAAGAGCGCCGGCGACGGCAAGGCGAGCGGCATCGAGATCATGCTGCGCGCCGTCGAACTCTGCCCGCTACCGGTCGTGGCCGTGGTGCACGGCGACGCCATCGCCGGCGGCAACGAGCTGGCGCTGCATTGCGACCTGGTGGTGGCGAGCCAGAAGGCGCGCTTCGGCATGTCGCTGGCCCAGGTCGGCCTGGCGCCCAACTGGTTCCTGGCCAAGAAGCTGATGGAAGTGCTGGGCCCGGTGACGACGCGCGAAATGCTGCTGCTGGGCGATCCCCTGCCCTCGGCCAAGCTCTTTGCCCTGGGTCTGATCGCGCGCTGCGTGCCGGCCGATCAGCTCGAGGCCGAGGCCGCGAAGGTGATCGATCGCCTGGCCGCCAACGCCCCGCTGTCGCTCAAGGCCATGAAGATGCTGACTGTGCGCCAGCTCGAGTTCCGCGATGCCATCCCGCACGACGACGTGGACGCGGCTGTCCGCGCCGCGATGCAGAGCCAGGATGCGCAGGAAGGCATGAAGGCGCGGCTGGAAAAGCGCACCGCCAAGTTCAGCGGAAAGTAGGAGAGGTAAGTAGCACATGTCGGTCCGGCTCCGCCTCGACAAACCGTGGCGACCGCTGACGCCGGAAGAAGCCGCGCGGCTGCCGGGCCAGCTCGGCGTCTACCAGATCGCCGATGCCGTGGGCGCCATTCTCTATATCGGCCAGGCCGGCGGCCGCTCGCCGTTCGGCCTGCGCAGCGAACTCGCACGCGAGGCAGAGGAGCGCGGCCCGGGCCGGCAGTTCCGCGTCGAAGTGAACATGCAGTATCGCAGCCGCTGGTTCGAATTGCTGATGGTCCACAAGGCCGACCACGGCGAGCTGCCGCCCGACAATGCCAAAAACCCGCCGCCGCTGGGACGCTTGAGCCCGGCCTGAGAGAGAGACATGGATTTCGAACCCAGCGAAGAACAGCAACTGCTGATCGACCAGGTCCGCCGCTTTGTGCGGGAAGAGATCATCCCGCTAGAAGCCAAGCTCGATCCGGACGCCGCCGAACTCGACCCCGCCGATCATGCAAGGCTGGTCGAGAAGACCAAGGCGATGGGCCTGTTCGGCATCGACATCCCGAAGCAATACGGCGGTCCCGACATCGACATCGTGACCCGCGTGCTGCTGGCCATCGAGATGGCGCAGCATCGCGCCGGCCTCTACGTGCCCTGCTACGGCACCTTCGGCGGCGCGGGCCTCGCCCAGATCTTCGAGGCCAACGAGGACCAGAAGGAGCGCTACCTCTATCCGACGCTGCGCGGCGAGAAGAAGGCCTTCTTCGGCCTCACCGAGCCGTCGGGCGGCAGCGATCCGGCGCGCGCCATCCAGACCAGGGCCGAGCGCAAGGACAACGGCTGGGTGCTGAACGGCGCCAAGATCTTCATCTCCAATGCCGATCGCGCGCAGTACGGCATCGTCTTCGCCCGCACCGACGCCTCGAAGGGCCGCGCCGGCATCACCTGCTTCATCATCGATTCCGACACGCCGGGCTTCCATGTTCGCCGCGTCGTGCACACGCTGCGCTCGTCGCACTACGCGACCGAGCTCGAGTTCAAGGATTGCTGGGTCTCCGACCATCAGGTGCTGGGCGAAGTGAACAAGGGTTTCGCCGTCGCCAACGATCGCCTGACGCGCCAGCGTATCCCCTACGCCGCGGGCTGCATCGGGGTCGCCATCGCCGCCCATGAAATGGCGATCGAATGGGCCAAGATGCGCTCGACCTTCGGCGAGAAGCTGGCCAACCGCCAGGCCGTGCAATGGATGCTGGTCGACAACGAGATCGACATCCGCACCGCCCGGCACTTCACGCTGGAAGCCGCCGAGAAGGCGCGGCGTGGACTGCCCTTCAAGATAGAGGCCTCGATCGCCAAGCTCACGGCCTCGGAAGGCGGTGGGCGCGTCGTCGACCGTTCTATGCAGATCCATGGCGGCATGGGCATGACCAAGGACCTGCCGCTCGAGCGCTGGTACCGTGAGATGCGCATCCGGCGCGTCGGCGAAGGCCCGAGCGAAGTGCAGCGCATGGTGATCGCGCGCGAGATCCTCGGCAGCAACCTGCGATGAGCGCGGGACCTCTCGCCGGCATCAAGGTTGTCGAGTTCGGCCAGAATCTCGCCGGCCCCTACTGCGGCCAGATCCTGGCCTTCCTCGGCGCCGAAGTGATCAAGGTCGAGCGCCCCGAGGGCGACGATGCGCGCAAATGGGGACCGCCGTTCATCGAAGGCGATGCAACGGGCTTCATCGCCCTCAACCGTGGCAAGAAATCGATCACCTGCGATCTCGGTGACCCGGCGCAGCGCGAGGCCCTGATCGAGCGCATCGGAACAGCCGACATCTTCGTGCACAACCTGCGGGCCGACGTGCCGGGCAAGTTCGGCTTCGACGGCGCCACGCTCACCAAACGCTTCCCGCGCCTGATCTATGCCGACCTTGGTGCCTTTGGTCACCTCGGCCCCTGGAAGGAACGCCCCGGGTACGAGCCGATCATCCAGGCGGTCGCTGGCCTGATCTCGCTGAATGGTGATCCATCAGGGCCGGAGGCACGCATCGGCGTGTCGATCATCGATCTCTCGACCGGCATGTGGACGGCGATCGGCGTGCTGGCGGCCCTCGCCAAGCGCACAGCGACCGGCCACGGTAGCCTGGTCAACACTTCACTGTTCGAGAGTGGCCTGATGTGGACGTCGAACCACGTCGCCGGCTGGTCGGTGACGGGCAAGATGCCGCCGCGGCAGGGCACGGGCCATCCCTCGCTCACGCCCTACCAGGCGTTCGAATGCAGCGACGGGCCGTTGATGATCTGCCCGGGCAACGATCGCCTCTGGCGCAAGTTCGCCGAAGCGCTGGGCCATCCCGAGTGGCCGGACGAGGCGCGCTTCAAGACCAACGTGCAGCGCGCCGAGCGGCGCGAGATGCTGCTGGGGATGATCTCCGAGATCATGAAGAAGGAAAGCCGGGCCCATTGGTCGGCCAAGCTCGACGCGCTGGGCGTGCCCAACGGGCCGCTGAACGCGGTGCCGCAGGTGATGGAGCTTGCACAGGTGGCGGCACTTGCCATGTTCAGTCAGCCCTATGCCGGCTCGAACGCCCTGTTCCATGGCTTGCCCCTCAGCATCGATGGAGAGCGCGCCGGAGCTGCCGAGAAGGCGCCGAAAATCGGCGAGCACGACGGCAAGGTCTGAGCGTCAGCCCGCGAAGCTCAAACAGTACTCGCGGACGCGTTCAATGGGGATGCGGGCGTGGCTCTGGACGATGATGAACTTGCCGCCGGGATCCTTCCCATTGGGCAGCAATGCCTTTCGCTCGAAGTCCTCGGCAGCCCAGACGCAGGACTTTCGCGAAAACAGCTGCTCATCGGCGTAATAACAAGGGTCCCAGTGAGCATGATAGTCGAACAGGTTGCCCTTGAGTTCGGCCACGCTGGTGTAGAGCGAATATTCCGTCCACGGCACGGTGTTGATCTTGCGGCCGAGCCAGTAGCAAAGCGACGTGAGCCCATCGATGGGCCCGAGGCGGAAGTGCTGAAGGGTCTGCGCAGCCAGATCGCCATGGAGAATGTTCGGCGTAACCGACAGTCCGTGTGCCTCGGGGTCGAAGGGCACGCCCACGATCTTCGAGACATGGCGCCACCAGTCGTGATGCGCTTTCGGCTCCCAGCGCGACATCGCTACCCGGTCCTTGATGAAGGTCGTCTCATCGAAGTCGCCGACGCAGCAGACGTCGGAGTCCAGCGTCAGAAAGCCACCGAAACCCAGCATCGCCGGAACCTGGAGCTTCACGATCTGTTGGCGGTACCACCCCGTCATCAAATAGAAGCGGCTGCCGAAGGCAAAGAAATCGCCCTCGGAACGCACCGAGACGTCGAGATTGGGGAAACGCGGCAGGCTGCTGCGCAGTTCCTGGACGTCCGAGCGCGGTGCCACGATCAGGAGTTCGAAAGGCGACCGGCCGCGCCAATGGCGGGCCAGTGACTCGATCAGAAGTCCGGCCCGCCCAAGGTCATCGAGACGCTTCATACGTCGCAGAGCGAGAGGAAGGATGGCTTGGCGAACTTCGGTAAACATATGCCCTGTCGGGGTGGAAGCTACAGAGGGCCCCTGCCCACATCCACATCAATTGGTGTCGAGAGCCTCCATTTACCGCAATCAGCGGCATTTCGCCCTCGTTGCGGGGCCCGCCCAGGACAAAAAAACGCCGGGCCAACGGGCCCGGCGAGTTAAACAGGGAGGCTTCACGTCTGGGAGACGTGGGATCAAACGGATCCCGAGTTTCGATAACGATCAGAACAAACTTTTCGTATCGAAGACCTGAGGCAAACTTATTCCTCGCGAGGCGTATTGGTAGAGGCTAAGTGTGGAATACAGGGATGCGGGGAGCGCATGCCTTTCACTGCCTATGCAATCCTGCAGGTCTAAACATCAGAATCGTGTCTCCGCGACCTTCCGCAGGAGGAAATCGCGGAATACGGCGATGCGTTTGGAGTGCCGCAGCTCCTCCGGGTAGGTGAAATACACATCGGTCGTACGGACATTGAGGTCCGGCAGGACATTCTCGAGCTTCGTCGACTCGCGGGCGAGGTAATCCGGCAGCGAGGCAATGCCGAGGCCCGATTCGACCGCCCGGAAGATGCCATAGACATTGTTGACACGCAGCACGACGACCCGGGCCGACGGGTCGACATTACCTTCGCGCAGGAGCCAATTGACGTCCTGGACCGGCGCCCGGGCATCCTCGCCGAAGATGATCAGGCGGTGCTGGTCGAGTTCCTCGACGGTCTTGGGCTTGCCGTACTTCTGGATATAGCCATGTGAGGCATAGACATGGCTGCGCACGGTCAGCAGGTGCCGCTGCACGAGCCCTGGCTGGCGCGGCATGACCATGCGGATCGCCACGTCGGCTTCGCGCATGCCGAGGTCGAGTTCGTTGTCGGAAAGCACGAGGCTGACGTCGATGTCGGGATACATCGCGATGAATTCGTGCATCTGGGCGGTGAGCCACGTCGAGCCGAAACCGACGGCGGCCGTCACCTTCAGGCGACCCGCCGGCTTGTCCTGGTTGGCGCGCAACAGCGCCTCGGCCGTATTCACCTTGCTCGCCATATCGCGCGCGGTGCGATAGAGCAGCTCACCCTGCTCGGTCAGGATGAGACCCCGCGCATGGCGGTGAAACAGCATGACGCCGAGCTGTTCCTCGAGCGCGCCGATCTGGCGCGAGATCGCCGACTGGCTGAGCTTCAGGGTTTCGCCGGCGTGCGTGAAGCTGCCGGCGTCGGCTACGGCCTGGAAGATCCGCAGCTTGTCCCAGTCCATGACATCGCCTCCCTAAGGCGTTTGGCGTGGCGCGCCAAACGCCGATCCCTCATCGCCAGCCTATTCGGCAGCCTGCGCGACACGCGCCTCCCGGCTCGCCAACCACTTCTCCGCCTCGAGCGCAGCCATGCAGCCGGTGCCTGCCGCCGTGACGGCCTGGCGGAAAATCTTGTCCTGCACGTCGCCCGCGGCGTAGACGCCCTCGACGTCGGTCGCCGTCGAGTCCGGCTTGGTGATCAGGTAGCCTTCGCTGTCCATGGCCAGCTTGCCCTTGAACAGCTCGGTATTGGGCGAGTGGCCAATGGCGATGAAGACGCCGTCGGTGGTGAGTTCCTGCTCGACGCCGGTCTTGACGTTGCGTGCCCGTACGCCCGTGACCAGCGGCGCCGGCGCCTTCTCTCCCAGGATTTCCTGCACCGCATGATCCCACAGCACGGTGACCTTGGGATTCTTGAACAGCCGTTCCTGCAGAATCTTCTCGGCACGGAACGAATCGCGGCGATGGACCAGTGTTACCTTCGAGGCATGATGCGTGAGGTAGAGAGCCTCCTCGACGGCGGTATTGCCGCCACCGACGACGACCACTTCCTTGCCCCGGAAGAAAAACCCATCACAGGTCGCGCAGGCCGAGACACCGCCGCCGCGGAACGTTTCCTCGGTCGGCAGCCCAAGCCATTTCGCCGTGGCGCCGGTGGATATGATGAGCGTATCGGCCTCGTAGCGGTCGCCCGAGTCGCCGAGACAGACGAACGGCCGGCGGCCGAGATCGACCTCGACGATGGTGTCGAAGAAAAGCTCGGTGCCGACATGCTCGGCCTGCTTCTGCATCTGCTCCATCAGCCAGGGACCCTGGATGACGTCGGCGAAGCCCGGATAGTTTTCGACATCCGTTGTGATGGTGAGCTGGCCGCCCGGCTGAATGCCCTGCACCAGCATCGGCTTCAGACTGGCACGAGCGGCATAGATCGCCGCCGTGTAGCCCGCGGGGCCTGACCCCAGAATAAGCACTTTACCACGATGAGTTGCTGCCATGTGCGTCCCGCATCCCGCCATCCGCATATCTCTTACATATATGCAAACCTCGCCGCGGATGCACGACCTGATGCACGTCCGAGTACGTTTTCCGCGCAATTGTTCACGAAGCATGCGCCAGTTCTCGCAACTTTATTGCGCAGATGGCATGGTTCTGGCATAGAGCGCGGCCAACGGAGGAACCTCGAAGATGGCCCGCGCAAAGCTCGATCGAATCGACCGGCGCATTCTGAGTGATCTGCAGTCCAACGGTCGGATGACCAACGTCGATCTGGCGGAGCGCGCCGGCATTTCCGCGCCACCGTGTCTGCGCCGGGTCCGCGCCCTCGAACGTGCCGGCATCATCAAAGGTTATCACGCTGAACTCAGCCCCGAGGCACTGGGCTACAGCGTCTCGGTCTTTGCCCTGGTCGGACTGAACAGCCAGGCTGAGGCCGACCTCAAGTCGTTCGAGGAGCTGATCGCCAGGTGGGACGAGGTCCGCGAGTGCCATATGCTCGCCGGCGAGGCCGACTTTCTGCTGAAGATCGTGGCAGAAACCTGGGACGAGTATCAGAAGTTCCTGACGACCCGGCTCACCTCGGCGCCCAACGTCAGCCACGTGAAATCGATGATGGTGTTTCGCACCGCCAAGCAGATGCCGGGGGTACCGATCCCCATCGAATGAGGCCCCGTCGAATGAGAGAAGGACGGACCATGGACGGAACTGCCGCGCCTGACGTGACTCTCGAACGCCTGCACGAGATCGCCGACGCTTTTGCCCGCCACGACGTCGACGGAATTGTCGGCTTCTTTGCCGAGGACGGCGAATTCCGAAATGCCAAAGGGCCTCATCACTGGGGCCAGAGCTTCAAGGGCAAGGCCGCGATCCGCAGCTACTTCCAGCCCCTGTTCGCCGGCACCAGCGACGTCAAATGGCTGCACACCTGTGAATTCATCTGCGGCGACCGGGCGGTCACGGAGTGGCACCGCACCGCCACGCTCGCCAGTGGCGAGCGCCAGGAGTGGCTGGGCTGCGACCTCTACACCTTCCGCCGCGGCCTGATCGTGATGAAGGACACCTATATCAAAGTGGTCATCTGACCCGGATTACCTCTTGCGGGGTACGCCGTGTATGGATAGGGTTCTATAAATACACGGCGTAGTCATAAACGGAGGAAGGTCGCGAGCCATGAAGAATCTCTTCCAGGCGTCCCGGGTCCTGCTGCTCGACATGGCGTCGACGCTCTTCTTCCTCGCGGTGTATCTGGCGACCGGCAGCATCTTGCTGGCGGTGGCACTCGGCATGGCGCTGGGGATCGGCCAGATCGCCTGGGAACTCGTGCGGAAACGGCCCGTCGAGGCCCTGCAGTGGCTCAGCCTGGTGATCATCCTGGTGTCGGGCTCGGCGACGTTCGTCACCAACGATCCGGTCTTCGTGATGCTGAAGCCGACCGTGATCTACGTCGTCGTGGGCATCGTGATGCTGAAGCGTGGCTGGATGACCCGCTATCTGCCACCGATCGCGCAGGCCACCGTGCCGGACCTCGGCATCACCTTTGGCTATGTCTGGGCAGGCCTGATGTTCTTCTCGGCCGCCCTCAACATCGTGCTCGCCCTCACGCTCGAACCCGCGACCTGGGCAGCGGTGAAGTCGTTTTGGGCGATTGGCAGCAAGCTCGCGCTGTTCGGAATTCAATATGCCGTGATGAAGTCGACCGGCGTCCGCCGCGCACGAGCGATGATGGCAGCTACTTGAACCCAGACGCCCCAAGCGCGGGACACAAGTTCCGCGACCCAGGCGATGCCTATTTGAATTCGACGCTGACGATCTCGTAGGACTTCGCGCCGCGCGGTGTCTGGACCTCGACCTTGTCGCCGACGGTCTTGCCGATCAACGCCCGGCCGATCGGCGAGGTTACCGAGATGCTGCCCTTGTTGAGATCAGCCTCGTAGGGCCCGACGATCTGGTATTTCACCTTCTCCTCGGTGTCTTCGTCAGCCAATCGGACGGTGGCGCCAAACTTCACGATCTTGCCGGTGAGCTTGCTGAAGTCGATGACCTCGGCGCGCGAGATGATGCTCTCGACCTCGGCGATCCGGCCTTCGATGAAGCTCTGGCGTTCGCGGGCCGAGGTGTATTCGGCATTCTCCGAAAGATCGCCATGCTCGCGCGCCGCCGCGATCGCCTTGATGATCGACGGCCGCTCCACGCTCTTCAGGTGCTTTAGTTCATCCTCGAGGCTCTTCAGCCCTTCGGCCGTCGTCGGAACTCTTTCCATTGTCGGATCGTCCTCAATGAATCGCACGGCGTCAACGACCAACGAATCCCATCAAGGGACCGGCTGACCACAGATCAGCCGGAATCGCCCTCGCGGAAGGTCGGGAGTGACGCCTAGAATGCGGTCTTGAAGTAGGATTGCAAGGGCGCGACGTCCAGAGGACCTGCGTGCAGCGCCGCGATGCCTTCAACCGACGCCTTGGCGCCGGCGACCGTCGTATAATAGGCGATTTTGTGCATTAGCGCCGTACGCCGGAGCGTGAAGCTGTCGGTGAGCGCCGTCGCCCCGTCGACGGTATTGAAGACGAGCTGGATCTTGCCGTCCTTCATCAGGTCGACGATGTGCGGTCGTCCTTCGAGCACCTTGTTGACCCGCTCGGCCGCGATCCCGTGCTTGCGCAGGAAGTCGGCGGTGCCGCCAGTCGCCACCACGGTGAAGCCGAGATCGATCAACCGCTTGACCGGCTTCACCATAGCGGCCTTGTCCGGGTCCTTGACCGAGACGAAGACGAGGCCTTCGAGCGGGACCTTGCTGCCGGCCCCGAGCTGTGATTTGGCGAAGGCGCGGCCGAAATTCGTATCGAGGCCCATGACCTCACCCGTCGAGCGCATCTCGGGGCCGAGGATGATATCGACCCCGGGAAAACGGGCGAACGGAAAGACCGCTTCCTTGACCGCAACGTGCTTGCCGCGCACCTTCTTGATCGCCAGGGACTTCAGCGACTCGCCGACCATGAGGCGGGCGGCGTACTTGGCGATGGGCTGGCCGGTCGCCTTAGCGACGAACGGCACGGTGCGGCTGGCACGCGGATTGACCTCGAGGACGTAGACCTCGCCGTCCTTGACCGCATACTGCACGTTCATCAAGCCCACGACCTTGAGCGCCTTGGCCATCGCCTCGGTCTGACGCTCGATCTGGGTCAGGATCTTCGACGGCAGCGAATGTGGCGGCAGCGAGCAGGCCGAGTCGCCGGAATGGATCCCCGCTTCCTCGATATGCTCCATGATCCCCGCAACGAAGACGTTCTGGTCCTTGTCGGCAAGCGCATCGACGTCGACCTCGATGGCATCACGAAGATAGGAATCGATCAGCACTGGCGTATCGCCCGAGACCTTCACGGCATCGCGCGTATAGCGCTCGAGCCCGGCCCGATCATAGACGATCTGCATGGCGCGGCCGCCCAGGACATACGACGGCCGAATGACGACCGGATAGCCGATCCTCTCGGCGACAGCGACAGCCTGCTCCTGCGATGTCGCCGTGCCGTTGTCGGGTTGGCGGAGTTTCAGTTCGTGGATCAGCTTCTGGAAGCGATCGCGATCCTCGGCCAGATCGATGGCGTCGGGCGACGTGCCGAGAATGGGAATGCCCACTGCTTCGAGAGGCTTGGCGAGCTTGAGCGGCGTCTGGCCGCCGAACTGCACGATCAGGCCC
The DNA here is from genome assembly GCA_947474005.1 of Alphaproteobacteria bacterium. Taxonomy (GTDB): domain Bacteria; phylum Pseudomonadota; class Alphaproteobacteria; order Reyranellales; family Reyranellaceae; genus Reyranella. The sequence goes on from CANJHI010000005.1 coordinate 64,025, forward strand.
AGCAGCTCGCCGTTGCGACGCTCGACCTCGACCAGCTCGATGACGTCTTCGGCCGTCAGGGGCTCGAAGTAGAGGCGGTCAGCAGTATCGTAGTCCGTCGAAACCGTTTCCGGATTGCAGTTGACCATGATGGTCTCGTAGCCGGCTTCGCGTAGCGCGTAGACGGCATGGACGCAGCAATAGTCGAACTCGATGCCCTGGCCGATACGGTTCGGACCTCCGCCCAGGATGATCACCTTTCGGCGGTCGGTCGGCTGGGCCTCGCACTCCGCCGGATGCAGCCCGTCGCCCTCGTAGCAGGAATAGAGGTAGGGCGTGTGCGACTCGAACTCGGCAGCACAGGTATCGATCCGCTTGAACACCGGCCGCACGCCGAGGCTGCGGCGCAGGTCCGCCACCTCAGCCGCTTTCTGCCCGCTGAGTTCGGCGAGGCGATCGTCGGAGAAACCTTTTTTCTTCAGATCGAGCAGACCCTTGGCGTCCTTCGGCAGGCCGTTCGCCCGAACGACCGCTTCGACCTCAACCAATTCGCGGATCTGGCGCAGGAACCAGGGTTCGTATTTCGAGGCCTGGGCGACTTCCTCGACCGTCAGGCCGTGGCGGAAAGCCTGGGCGATCACCAGGATGCGATCGGGCGTCGGCCGAGCAAGCGCGCCCACGATAGCCGCCTTGTCCGGGGCGCCCTTGATCTCCATCTCATTCAGGCCTGTCAGGCCGGTCTCCATCGACCGCAGCGCCTTCTGCAGCGACTCCTGGAAAGTGCGGCCGATCGACATGGCCTCGCCCACGCTCTTCATCGAGGTGGTGAGCAGTGCCTCGGCCCCGGGAAACTTCTCGAAGGCGAAGCGCGGCATCTTGGTGACGACGTAGTCGATCGTGGGCTCGAACGAGGCCGGCGTCGTGCCGGTGATGTCGTTCAGCAGTTCATCGAGCGTGTAGCCGACCGCCAGCCGGGCGGCGACCTTGGCGATCGGAAAGCCGGTCGCCTTCGAGGCCAGCGCCGACGACCGCGATACGCGCGGGTTCATCTCGATCACGACCATGCGGCCCGACACCGGATCGATTGCGAACTGCACGTTCGATCCGCCGGTATCGACGCCGATCTCGCGCAGGCACGCGATCGAGGCGTCGCGCATGATCTGGTATTCCTTGTCGGTCAGCGTCAACGCTGGCGCCACCGTCACCGAATCGCCGGTGTGCACGCCCATCGGATCGATATTCTCGATCGAGCAGATGATGATGCAGTTGTCGCGGCGGTCGCGCACGACCTCCATCTCGTATTCTTTCCAGCCGAGCACCGACTCCTCGACCAGGACCTCGCCGACCGGCGAGGCATCGACACCGCCCTGCACGATGTCGAAATACTCGTCGCGATTATAGGCGATGCCGCCACCGGTGCCGCCAAGCGTGAAGGACGGGCGGATGATGGCCGGCAGACCGATATTCGCCAGCGCCCGGGCCGCCTCCTCGCGATTGTGCACGACCTCGCTCTTGGGGCATTCGAGCCCAATCTTGGTCATGGCATCGCGGAACAGCAGCCGGTCCTCGGCCTTGTCGATCGCCTCGGCATTGGCGCCGATCAGCTCGACCTTCAACTTCTCGAGCCGGCCGTCGCGGTGCAGCGACATCGCCGTATTGAGCGCGGTCTGGCCGCCCATCGTGGGCAGGATGGCGTCGGGCCGCTCCTTCTCGATGATGCGCGCCACCATGTCGGGCGTGATCGGCTCGATGTAGGTGGCGTCGACCAGGCCCGGATCGGTCATGATCGTGGCCGGGTTGGAATTGATCAGGATGACGCGATAGCCCTCGTCCTTCAGCGCCTTGCAGGCCTGGACGCCGGAATAGTCGAACTCGCAGGCCTGGCCGATGACGATCGGGCCGGCGCCGATGACGAGGATGCTCTTGATGTCTGTGCGCTTGGGCATGGGAACTCTATTTGCCCTTGCTCTTGTCGATCATCTCGACGAACCGGTCGAAGAGATAGTGGCTGTCGGTCGGGCCGGGCGAGGCCTCGGGATGGTACTGGACCGAAAAGGCCGACTTGTCGGTACAGCGGATGCCTTCGTTCGTGCCGTCGAACAACGACACGTGTGTGACCTCGACGTTTTTGGGTAGCGACTCAGGCACGACGCAGAAGCCGTGGTTCTGCGAGGTGATCTCGACCCTGCCCGTGGTCAGGTCCTTGACCGGCTGGTTGGCGCCGCGATGGCCGCGCTCCATCTTGCGTGTCTTGCCGCCCAGCGTCAGCGCCAGGATCTGATGGCCGAGGCAGATGCCGAACAGCGGGACCTTCTTGTCGAGCACGGCCTGGATGGCGGGCACGGTGTAGCCGACCGTTGCCGCGGGGTCGCCGGGCCCGTTCGACAGGAACACGCCGTCGGGCTTGTGTCGCAGGATGTCCTCGCCGGTCGCCGTCGCCGGCACGACCGTGACCTTGCAGCCGGCATTGGCGAGGCAGCGCAGGATATTGCGCTTGGCGCCGTAGTCGACGGCCACCACATGATACTTGGGCTTGGTGAGCTTGCCGTATCCCTTGCCCAGGGCCCACTTGGTCTCGTCCCAGCTGTAGAGCTGCTTGGTGGTCACCTCGATGGCGAGATCCATGCCATCGAGCCCCGGCCAGTCCTGGGCGATCTTGCGCAATTTGGGGATGTCGAACTTGCCGTCGGGCGCGTGGACCACGACGCCGCTCGGCGCTCCGCCATCGCGGATCCGCCGCGTGATGGCGCGGGTGTCGACGCCGCACACACCGGGCAGATTGTGGCTCTTCAGCCAGTCGTTGAGTGGCTTGGCGGCCCGCCAATTGGCCGGCTCGGTAATGTCGCCGCGCAGCACGACACCGCGCGCGGCCGGATTGAGGCTCTCGATGTCCTCGAGGTTGGTGCCGACGTTGCCGATGTGCGGGAAGGTGAAGGTGATGATCTGTCCGGCGTAGGAGGGATCGGTGATGATCTCCTGGTAGCCGGTCATCGAGGTGTTGAAGCAGACCTCACCCACGGCATGGCGGGCAGCCCCCACGCCCTTGCCCCAAAAAACCGCGCCGTCCGCCAGCACTAGGGCGGCCGTGGCCCAACGCGGCGCGGCGTCTGTCGCGCCGGCGGTCTTAGGTGAAGTCATGATGAATTAGTCCGTCCGTGCGGTCCGTCCGACCCCGCCCCTAACCCGGTATAGGCGAGGCGACCTGCGAACCGCGCGGGTTGTAACCAAGCGGTCGCATAGGGTCAAGGCGCGGAAGACAGCTAATTCACAAGCTATTTCAATAGCTTATTTGCTTTGCCAACAGCGACCGGGCCGACTAGTTTCCGCCGCTTAGGCTGATGGGATCAAAGTGATGCTGCGTGACAAACTGAACAACGCCATGAAAGAGGCCATGCGCGCCCGAGATCAGGCGGCGCTCGGCACGATTCGCCTCATTTTGGCGAAGCTCAAGGACGTCGATATTGCCGCCCGCACCGAGGCCAGCCGCGAAGGCGTGGCCGACGACAAGATCCTGTCGATGATGCAGGGCATGATCAAACAGCGGAACGAATCGATCGTGCTCTACGAAAAGGGCAACCGCGCCGACCTAGCCGACAAGGAAAAGGCCGAGATCGTCGTCATCGAGCGCTTCCTGCCGCAGCAGATGGACGAGGCTGCCGTCGAGGCCGCCGTCCGCGAGGCCGTGGCCGCCGCCGGCGCCACCACGGTCAAGGACATGGGCGGGGTCATGGCCGCGCTGAAGGCCAAGTATGCCGGCCAGATGGATTTTGCCAAAGCATCCGCGGCGGTAAAAAAGGCACTGACGGGCTGATCTTCCCCACTATCCCCTATGGCGTGGCCGTCGCACGAGGGCCATCTTGAGGAATGGCGTTCCCTCCCGGTTTCCTCGACGAATTGCGTGCGCGCCTCAGCCTGTCTGATGTCGTCGGCCGCAAAGTGTCCCTGAAGCGCAAGTCGGGCAGCGAATATTCCGGCCTCTGCCCTTTCCACAACGAAAAGACACCGTCCTTCACGGTCAACGACAAGAAGGGCTTTTACCACTGCTTCGGCTGCGGCGAGCATGGCGACGCGGTGGGCTTCGTGATGAAGACCGAGGGGCTGTCGTTTCCCGAGTCGGTGGAAAAGCTCGCACGCGAGGTCAATCTGCCGGTGCCGCGCGCCACGCCGGCCGAACGCGAGCGGGCCGAACGCGCCTCCACCCTGCAGGAGGTTGTGGAGCTGGCGGCACGCTGGTTCCAGAAGCAGCTGCGCCTGCCGGTCGGCCGCCACGGTCTCGATTATCTGCGTGGCCGCGGCCTCAGTGAGGAGACGATCGACGATTTTCGCCTGGGCTTCGCGCCGGATACACGCGACGGGCTTCTGGCGGCGCTGAAGCGCGAGAATGTCCCGATCGACAAGATCGTCGAGGCGGGCCTCGCCATCCAGCCCGAGGACAAGCGCGAGCCCTACGACCGCTTCCGCGGCCGCGTGATGTTTCCCATCAACGACCGGCGCGGCCGGGTGATCGCCTTCGGCGGACGGGTGATGGGCACGGGCGAGCCGAAGTATCTCAACTCGCCCGAGACGCCGCTGTTCCACAAGGGTGCCAATCTTTACTGCCTCGATCGGGCGCGGCAGGCCGTGACCAAGGACCAGCCGGTAATCGTGGCTGAAGGCTACATGGACGTGATCGCCCTGCACGGCGCCGGATTCACCGGCGCCGTGGCACCACTCGGCACGGCGCTCACCGAAGGCCAACTCGGCGAACTCTGGAAGCTCGCCGACGAGCCCTTCCTCTGCTTCGACGGCGACAATGCCGGCAGGCGCGCGGCCTCGCGCGCCGCCGAACGGTCGCTGCCACTGCTGCGCGCCGGCAAGAGCCTCCGGTTTCTGGCGCTGCCGGCAGGCGAGGATCCCGACAGCCTGATCCGCAGCCGCGGCGCCGATGCCCTCCGGCGTGTCCTCGACCTTGCCCGCCCCCTGTCCGATGTGGTGTGGGACATGGAGACCGAAGGCAAACCAGCCGATACGCCAGAGCGCCGCGCCAGTCTCCAGCGCGCGGTCGAACTGCGGGTGGCTGAAATCGCCGACCCCATGGTCCGGGACTACTACAAAACGGACATGCGCAACCGGTTGTACCGGGTGCGCCGGCCGGAAGCGCCCGCGTGGCGCCCCGGCGAGCGGTGGCCCTTCCGTCGGCCGGGGGATCCCGCACCCAGTCCCTTCTCGGCCGGTTCCGCCGCCCGCCAGTCGAGCGCCGAAGCCGACGGGTCGCGCCAGGAACGGGCGCTTCTCGGCGCCCTGATCGAGCGGCCGGCTCTCCTTCACGTCCTGGCCGAGGACCTGGCGGCCTTGCCGATCGCCAATCCGGACCTCGCCCGCCTGCGCAGCGCCCTGCTCGATGCCCTGTCCATGATCCCCCTGGGGGTCGATCCGGCAGCCGATGAGGCTGTGATGGATGATCCTGCGGCCAATACCTCCCTTGAAGCGCGGCTGATCGAAGAACATCTCCAGCGGACCGGACTTGGCGGGTTGGCCGCGGCGGCACGGGCCAAAGCCCGGGAGGTCTTCCGGGACGACCCGGCGGATGCCGATGGCCGGGTCGGCCAGTGGCGCCGGGCGGCCCGCCATATGAGTCAGCTCACGGCCGATCCGGAGGAGCTAAAGCGGGCCGAGGAGGCCCTGGCCGAAGACATGAGCGAGGAAAACCTGCGCCGCCTACAGGCCATTCTCGATCGGATGCGCCGGGAAAGCATCGAATCCGGCGCCGGATAGCAGGCTTGCACGCGAATATGGGGGGATACCCTATCGGCGCTTGAACTTAACCCCCATATAGTAGAAGGGTAGCTTTAGCGGGATCGCCCTCCCGCCTCCCCTTCTTGCAGCCAAATTCGCGGCCAGACCGGCCGTTGGATCCGTTTGTCGCACCCAAGGAACAGTAATGGCGACCAAAACCGCGACCGCAGCCCAGCCCGAAGCCACCGACACCCGTGACGAGGGCCCCGATGCCCCCCTCCTCGATACTCTTGGCGCCGAGCTCAAGAAGCTCGTCCAGAAGGGCAAGGAGCGCGGCTACGTTACCTATGACGAGCTAAACGCCGCCCTGCCGCCCGACGAAGTGTCCTCCGAGCAGATCGAGGACACGATGGCGATGCTGTCGGAAGCCGGCGTCAACGTGGTCGAGGCCGAGGAGCAGGAAGAGACTCCGGCGGCGGCCAACCCGGCCGAACCCGCCAAGACTGCCGTCGTGGCGGCCGAGGCGACCGGCGAGGACGAGGAGCTCGGCCGCACCGACGACCCGGTCCGCATGTACCTGCGCGAAATGGGCAGCGTCGAACTGCTGAGCCGCGAGGGCGAGATCGAGATCGCCAAGCGGATCGAGGCCGGCCAGGACAAGATGATCGGCGGCATCTGCGAAAGCCCGATGACGATCACGGCGCTGCTGGCGTGGCGCGACGCGATCAACGAAGGCCGCATCCTGCTGCGCGACGTGATCGACCTCGAAGCGACCCAGGGCGGCGCGCCCGGCGAGGCCAAGGCCGCGATGGCGGCCAACCCGCCGCCGCCAGCAATGCCGCGCCCGGCGCTGCCCAAGCTCGTGCGACCGGCCGCTCCCGCGGTCAATGGTGCCGCCAACGGCGCCGCCGCCGCTCCCGGTGAAGCCGCGGCCGAAGGCGCCGAGGACGACGAGGAGAACGCGCTGTCGCTGTCGGCGCTCGAGGAGAAGCTCAAGCCCGAGGTGCTGCGCAACCTCACCAAGATCGCCCGCGTCTACCTCGACATGTCGAAGGTGCAGAACCGGCGCCTGTCGACGCTCAATCGCGGCCAGAAGCCCAGCCCCGAATTCGAGAAGAGCTACGAGAAGCACCGCAAGAAGATCGTCGACCTGGTCCGCCAGATCCATATCAACGCCAACCGCATCGAGCAGCTCAAGCTCGCGCTGTACGATCTCAATCGCCGACTGATGATGATCGAGGGCAAGCTCCTGCGCATGGCCGAGGGCTTCCGCATCCCGCGCCAGGACTTCCTCGACCACTACCTGACGCACGAGATCGATCCCACCTGGCTCGAGAAGGTCGGCAAGCTGTCGGGCAAGGGCTGGAAGGACTTCGCCAAGAAGAAGGGGCCCGAGATCGAGAAGATGCGCGAAGAAATCCGCGTCATCTCCGACCACGCCGGCGCGCCGATCTTCGAGTACCGCCGCATGGTCAAGACCGTGCAGGACGGCGAGCGCGAGATGATGCGCGCCAAGAAGGAGATGATCGAAGCCAACCTGCGCCTCGTGATCTCGATCGCCAAGAAATACACCAACCGCGGCCTGCAGTTCCTGGACCTCATCCAGGAAGGCAACATTGGCCTGATGAAGGCGGTCGATAAGTTCGAGTACCGCCGCGGCTACAAGTTCTCGACCTACGCCACGTGGTGGATTCGCCAGGCCATCACGCGCTCGATCGCCGACCAGGCACGCACCATCCGCATCCCGGTGCACATGATCGAGACCATCAACAAACTGGTTC
>CANJHI010000006.1 GCA_947474005.1 Alphaproteobacteria bacterium
ATTCTCCGAGCGCAGGAACCACGGCCCGCTGCGCCAGCGCCCTCTGTGCCCATTCGCGGCGTGTCCATTTCCGTGCCCATTGCCATGTCCGTTCGCCCGTCCGTTGGGCTCGCGCGCGATCGGCAGCACGTAGCCCGCGGCGCTCTCGAGGCCCTTCTCGAAGATCCGCGCCAGCCGCTCCCGCTCCAGCGGGTCCTTCACCTTGGCCGCGTCGATCGCGACGTTGCTCGGCAGGCGCCGCTCGCGCCACAGGTAGTACCAGGTGTCCTCGAAGGCCGGGAAGAGATAGCCGGGATTGAGTTGCAGCCGTTCGGCGATGGCGAGCGCGAACCGCTCGGCTGCCGCTGGAGTGGCGCCGACGGGCTTGGATTCGACGGCGGTGAGGTGCGGGTCGCGCCAGATCGGCTGGCCGTCCTTGCGCCAGAAGCAGCCCAGCGCCCAGCGCGGCAGCTGCTCGCCGGGGTACCATTTGCCCTGGCCGAAATGCAGCAGCGGCTTCTTGGCGAAACGATCCGCGAGCTTGCGGAACAGCACGCCCGCCAGCCGGCGCTTCTCCGGCCCCAGCGCCAGCGTGTTCCATTCCGCGCCGTCCATGTCGTCGACCGAGACGAAGGTCGGCTCCCCGCCCATGGTCAGGCGCACGTCCCCCTTGGCGATATCGCCTTCGATCGCCTCGCCGACCTTGAGCAGCGTTGCCCATTGTTCGTCGGTGTAGGGCTTGGTTGTACGCGGCGTCTCGCGCACGCGCACCACGGTCATGTCGTGCTCGAACTCGACCTCGGATTTCTCGACCGCGCCCTCGATCGGCGCCGCGCTCGAAGGCTCGGGCGTGCAGGCGAGCGGAATGTGGCCTTCGCCGGTCAGCAGGCCGGAGGTCGGATCGAGCCCGATCCATCCCGCGCCGGGGAGATAGATTTCGCACCAGGCGTGGAGGTCGGTGAAGTCGCCGGTCGGGCCCTCGGGTCCGTCGAGCGGCTTCTCGTCGGGCTTGAGCTGGATCAGGTAACCCGAGGCGAAGCGCGCGGCAAAGCCCAGGTGGCGCATGATGGTGACCAGCAGCCAGCCAGTGTCGCGGCACGAGCCCTTGGCGAGCGACAGCGTCTGCTCGCAGGTCTGCACCCCCGGCTCCATCCGCACGATGTAGCCGATTTCTTTTTGCAGTCGCGCATTGAGGGCGACGATGAAGTCGACGGTCCGCATTTCCTTACGGTCGACCTTGGCGAGCCATTCCTTGAGCAACGGCCCCGGCGGTTCCAGCTTGCGAAACGGCGCGATCTCCTCGGCCAGCCCCGGGTCGTAAGTGAAGGGCCAGGTCTCGGCCTCGGGCTCGAGGAAGAAGCCGAAGGGGTTGATGACCGACATGTCGGCCACGAGATCGACCAGGATCTCGAATTTCTCGGTCTTCTCGGCGAAGACCAGCCGCGCCAGATAATTGCCCTGCGGGTCCTGCTGCCAGTTGATGAAATGATCGGCCGGCGTGACTTTCAGCGAATAGGACAGCACCGGCGTGCGCGAATGCGGTGCCGGACGCAGGCGCACGACCTGCGGGCCGAGGGTTACCGGCCGGTCGTAGCGGTAGGTCGTTCGATGATGCAGCGCGACTTGGATGCTCATTACGACCGTCTTGTTTCGCTCCACAATACTCTAAGCAAGCGACATGCCAGTGTCCAAGAACACGGCGCTATGCTTCTCTCGGGTTTCTTCTTGTCCTGCGGCCCCCTCCGGCCTTCGGCCACCTCCCCCGTGTGACGGGGGAGGAGTTTGAGTTTCTACTCCTCCCCCACTTGTGGGGGAGGTGGCCGAAGGCCGGAGGGGGTCAAGAGCATCGCGAGAGTGTTCATGACCAACTATTTCGATCTCACCGGCAAAGTTGCCCTCGTCACCGGCGGCAGCCGCGGGCTGGGCTACCAGATGGTGAAGGCCTTCGCCGCCCACGGCGCCGATGTCTTCATCACCAGCCGCAAGCTCGAGGCCTGCGACAAGGCCGCCGCCGAGGTTCGGGCGCTGGGGCGCAAGGCCGCGACCCATGCTTGCAACGTGGCCAACTGGCAGGAACTCGACGGATTGGTCGATGCTGCCTACGCGGCCTTCGGCAAGATCGACATCCTGGTGAACAATGCCGGTTCCTCGCCGCTCGCGCCCTCGTCGCTGGAAACCTCTGAGCAGCTCTTCGATCGCATCGTGTCGCTCAACTTCAAGGCGCCGTTCCGCCTGATGTCGCTGGTCGGCAGCCGCATGACGGCGGGCGATGGCGGTTCGATCATCAACATTTCGAGCGCCGGTGCGCTCCGGCCGCGGCCGCAGATCGCGCCCTATGCCGGCGCCAAGGCCGCGCTGAACGCCCTCACCGAGGCCTTCGCCTTCGAGTACGGTCCCAAGGTGCGCGTCAACACCATCTCGCCCGGCCGTTTCCTGACCGACGTCTCCAAGGCGTGGCCGGAAGAGCACAAGGCCAACCCGACGGCGGCGCTCAAGCGCAGCGGCCAGCCGGAGGAGATCGTGACGGCGGCGCTCTATCTCGCCTCGAGCAAATCGAGCTTCACCACCGGATCGCTGGTCCGGGTCGACGGAGGAATTGCGTAATGAAGATGAAGGCTGGTGTTCTCACGGTCTGCGGTGCGCCGCGGCCCTTCGCCAAGTCGAAGCCCATCCATATCGTCGAAGTCGATCTCGATCCGCCCGGCGAGGGCGAGGTGTTGGTCAAGGTGGGCGGCGCCGGGCTCTGCCACTCCGATCTGTCTCTCATCAATGGTGACAGGCCGCGGCCGGTGCCGATCGTGCTGGGCCACGAGGGCGCAGGCGAGATCGTCGAAGTGGGCGCGGGTGTGCACGACGTGAAGGTGGGCGACCATGTCTGCTTCACTTTCAACGTGAGCTGCGGCCGTTGCCGGCGGTGCCTCGAAGGCCGGCCCTATATCTGCGAGCGCTCGATCACGCCACGCGCCGCGGGCCAGCTTCTCTCTGGCAATCACCGCCTGCATATGGATGGCAAGCCAGTGAACCATCAGTCCGGCGTCTCCTGCTTCGCCGAATATGCCGTGGTCGACCGCGGCTCGATCGTGGTGATCGACAAGACCCTGCCGCTCGATGTGGCGGCGCTGTTCGGCTGTGCCGTGGTGACGGGCGTGGGCGCTGTCGTGAACACCGCGCAGATCCAGCCCGGCAGCTCGGTGGCCATCGTCGGTCTCGGCGGCGTCGGCTTGAGTGGCCTTATGGGCGCGGTGCTCGCGGGCGCCGGCCGCATCGTCGCCATCGACCTGTCCGACGACAAGCTCGGCCTTGCCCGCCAGCTCGGCGCCACCGACACGGTGAATGCCAAGGACGTCGATCACGTAAAACAGGTGCGCGACCTCACCAACGGCGGCGTCGACTACGCGTTCGATCTCGCCGGCACCATCAAGGCGATGGAGACGGCCTATCTCGTCACGCGCTGGGGCGGCACGACGGTGTCGGCCGGCCTCTCGCCCATCGTCGCCGATTTCTCGTTCAAGCAGAGCCTGCTGGTGAGCGAGGAGAAGACCATCAAGGGCAGCTACATGGGAAGCTGCGTGCCGGTGCGCGACATCCCGCGCTTCATCGCGCTCTACCAGCAGGGCAAGCTGCCGGTCGACCGCATGGTGAGCGAGCGCATCGGCTTCGACGAGCTGAACGTGGGCTTCGACCGCCTGCAGGACGTGGCGACGGTGCGGCAGATACTGGTGCCACACGGGTAGGCCATGGATTGGGGTAGGGGCGGCCGGCATGCTATGATGCCGGCATGGCCGCGTTCGTGCCCCCGCCGTCGGACAAGCTCGATGCCCTGTGCCGGCGATGGAAGATCAGCAAGCTGACCCTGTTCGGCTCGCAGGCGCGTGGCGACGCTCGGCCGGACAGCGACGTGGACTTGCTGGTCGAGTATGGGCCCGACGCCGACTGGAGCCTTTTCGATGTCGCGCGCCTGCATCGAGAGCTGGCAGAATTGTTCGGCCAGCCGGTCGATCTGGTGCGCGAGCGCAACATCACCAATCCCTACAGGCTCGCCACGATTAGGCGCGACCGGCGTCCGCTTTATGCCGCCTGAAGTCGAAGATCGAGCATCGCTCCTGGATATGCTGGAATTTGCGCGCGAAGCGATCACCTTTGCGCGTGGTCGGAAGCGCTCGGATCTCGATAAGGATCGGAGTTTTCTGCGTGCTCTCGAACGTGTTCTGGAGTTGATAGGCGAAGCGGCGCGGCGTGTTTCCGCGGACACGCGCGAAGCGCTCCCGGCGATTCCCTGGCAAGACATCATCGGCATGCGGAACATCATTGCCCACGAATACGGAAAGATTGATCTGGACGAGATTTGGAAAGCCACGGAGACCGATGTGCCGGACCTTGTGTCGGCATTGGAGGAGATTGTGGCGAGGTTGCCGCCACCGCGGTGACCTGACTTTCGGAAATGGCAACGATGGATATCGCGATCTCTGTCGAAACACCTTTGCAGGACGAGGTCCGCACGCTCGTTGCCGAGTTGAACGCCGTCCTGCTCGAGCTGACGCCGCCCGAGCATTGCCATCATCTGACGGTCGAGCAGATGGCCGATGACAGCACGACCGTCTTCATCGCCCGCGACGGCGGCGAGGCCATCGCCTGCGGAGCGCTGAAGCGCCATGCCGACGGCATCGGTGAGGTCAAGCGCATGTACACGCGGCCTTCGCACCGTGGCCGAAAGATCGGCGAGGAGATCGTGGCGCGGATCGAGGCGCTGGCGCGATCCGAAGGGCTGAAGCGTCTCGTGCTGGAGACCGGTGACCGCCACCACGCTGCCTGGAAGGTCTACGAGCGGGCGGGTTTTACGCGCTGCGGGCCGGTGCTCGATTATGCCGACGTGACCTGGTCGGTGTTCTACGACAAGAGCCTCGTAGACTGATGGTCGGACCGAGATGTGCTGGCAGTGCAAGCATTTGCTCACGCTGATGTGAGTTGCAGCTTCAGCAGGATCGGGCTCTAATTTGGGACAGGCTGGCGCTCTCCGCGCCGGCCTTTTTCATTTGTGGACACCGACTGGACAACGGGGCTCTTCGGCCGCGGTTCGAAAACACCTGTCCAGAATTGGCGAGGCCTGTCGCATCTGCCTTTTCGCGATTTGTGGACAGGCGCGAAAGTGACAGACCGGCGTCCTCTTTCGAGGGCGTTATTTGATCTCGAAACCGAGCTTCTTCAGCGAGGCGCGGATCGTCTCGCGGCCGTTCATCGACTTGATCGGCCCCAGGCGGTTCAGCACCCGCTGCGTCCAGGTCGCGGCCTGCAGCTCGTGGCGGGCCGAGAACTTCGTCATCTCCGCGTCGTAGGTGGCGCGCCGGGCGGCCTCCTCCGCGGCGTCGTAGCGGTCGTGATGCAGCACGATCGACTGCGGCAGGCGCGGCTTCACCTCGCCGTCGGCCTTGTCGTCGGCGGCATAGCCGACGCAGAGGCCGAACACGACGAAGGACTGCGGCGGCAGGCCGAGCAGCTCGGCGACCTTGATCGGGTCGTTGCGCATGGCGCCGATATAGACGGTGCGCAGCCCGATCGATTGGGCGGCCACCACGGCGTTCTGGGCGGCAAGGGCTGCATCGATGCAGGCGACCATGAAGGTTTCGAGCCAGGGCATCGTCTCGAAGTCGGTCTTCGTGTCCTCCGAGATGCGCTGGTTGCGCGACATGTCGGCCACCCAGGCGATGTAGAGCGGGCACTGCTCGATATGCTTCTGGTTGCCGGCGATTTCTGCCAGCACCTTCTTCTTGGCCGGGTCTGTGATGGCGACCGCCGACCACCACTGCATGTTGGAGCTGGTGGCCGCCGACTGTGCCGCGGCGATCAGCGTCTCCAGCGTGCCGGGCGGCACCGGGTCGGGTTTGTAGCCGCGCACCGACCGGTGATCGAGCATGGTCGCGATGGTTTCGTTCCACGGCCCTGCGGAGGGCAGGGCGTCGGTGCCGTAGCGTTGAGCGAGTGCGTCGGCCTTGGCGCTGCGGTTGGCGGGAGCTAGCGAGTCCATGCGGTGGTTCCTGGCGGTTTGGCGCGGGTGATTGCGGTCACTAGCGCGAGAAGGATGAAGCCGACGACGATCATGAAGATGGCGCGTGGCTCGCCGCGGTCCATCAGCCAGCCGTAGAGCAGCGGGGCCACCATGCCGCCCAGGTTGAAGCCGGTGCTGACGAAGCCGAACACCTTGCCGAACGACCCATGCGGGGTGACGGCGCGCACCATCATGTCGCGTGACGGCTGGATCATGCCGTTCAGCAGCCCGCCCAGCGACATCACGCCGACCAGCACGACCGCCGGCATGTTCACCCAGGCCATCAGGATGGCCATGGTCGAGGTGCAGGCGAAGCCGACGGCGGCGACGCGTTCGTGATGCGGCGTACGGTCGGCAATGAAGCCGCCCAGCAGGACCCCTGCCGCGCTCATTAGCAGGAAGCCGGAGAGCGCCACGTTGGCCACCGAGAAGGGCGTACCGTGGATCGCGCCCATGCCGACAACGGTGAAGGTCTGGATGCCGCCGTTGGCCATGGCGAGGCAGAAGAAGAACAGCAGGTTGCGCAGGATCGGCGCGCTCAGCAGCAGGCTCAGCCCGACCTTGGTCCCATCGGAAGAGGGGCCTTTCACCGGCTGCTGGCCAGGCTTGTGCACGACCCGCGGCAGCACACCGCCGGCCACGATCATCAGCAGGGCGATGGCGAAGGAGAGGCCTGCGGCGAACAGGAAAGCGCCGCGCCAGCCCCAGATCGCAGCACAGGCCAGCACCAGGGCAGGCGTCACGCCGGAGCCCAGGTAGCCCGCGAAAGTGTGGATCGAGAAGGCCTTGCCGATCCGCTTGTGATCGACGGTGGCCGACAGGATCGTGTAGTCGGCCGGGTGATAGACGGTGTTGGCGATCCCCAGGAACGCGTAGGAGATGACGAAGAACCAGTAGCCCGGCAGCAGGGCGGCGGCGGCGATGGCGGCCGCGCCCAGCAGCAGCCCGCCGGTCAGCATGACGCGCGGGCCGATGCGGTCGACCAGGAAGCCGGCCGGCGTCTGCAGCAGCGCCGAGGCGACGTTGAAGGCGGTCAGTGCCAGGCCGATCTGGATGTAGCTGACGCCGAAGGCCTCGCGCACCTCGCCGAACAGCGGCGGCAGCAGCATGATGTGCACGTGGCTGACGAAATGCGCCACGGCGATCAGCGCGATCACCTTGGTCTCGCGGCTCCACCTGGATCCGGAGGCTGAATCGGCCGACAGGCCGAGCGGTTCACTCGTCGATGACATTGACGCCCAACGTGCCGATACCGGAAATCTCGACCTCGACCTTGTCGCCGCCCTTCATCCACAGCGGTGGCTTGCGGCCCATGCCGACGCCGTCGGGCGTGCCGGTGGCGATGATGTCGCCCGGCTCCAGCCAGGTCACGGTCGAGAGGTATTCGATGATGGTGGCGATGTCGAAGATCATGTGATCGGTCGTGTCGTGCTGCACGGTCTTGCCGTTCAGCCGCGTCGTGAGCTCGAGCCGCTGCGGATCGGCGATCACATCAGCCGTCACCATCCAGGGCCCGAGCGGTCCGGTCGCCGGGAAGTTCTTGCCTGCCGTCACCGAGTGCTTCTGGAAATCGCGCACGCTTGCGTCGAGGAAGCAGGTGTAGCCCGCGACGACGGAGAGGGCGCTGGCGCGCGAGACGTGGCGGCAGCGTTCGCCAATCACGATCGCGAGCTCGCCCTCGAAGTCGAAATCGATCGACGCCTTGGGCCGTACGATATTGCCGCCCTGCGCCACCAGCGTGCTGTGCAGGCGCGAGAAGACGCTGGGTACTGTCGGAAGCTGCCGTCCCACCTCGCCGACGTGGCTCGCATAATTGAGGCCGATGCAGAGGATTTTCTCGGGATCGGGAATCACCGGCAGCAGCTCGACCTCGTCCATCTTCAGGCTGGCCGGCGCGCCCTTTGCGGCGGCGGCGAGTTCATCCAGCGCCTTGGCGGCGATGGCGGCGCGCAGGCTCGTCCAGCGGCCGCCGCTCTGCGCCGACAGATCGACGATGCCGCCGTCCACGACCGCACCGATTTTCTGTGCGCCCGCATGGCGAAAGCTGACCAACCGCATGGCCGCGAGCCTAGGATTATCCGAGCAGCTTTGCGAGGCCTTTGGAGAGATTGATGCTGTCGACCGGCGCCGGCCGGGTGAGCGTGCCGCGGGTTGCCTTGGCCGGCTTCTGCAGGGCGAGCCCTTCGGCCATGGAGATCGCGCAAGCAACCCCATCGAGAAGAGGGACTTCGACCTTGGCCTTCAGCCTGGCGGCGAGGCCTGCGAGACCGGCGCCGCCCAGGATGACGACGTCGGCGCCATCCTCGCGCACGCAGGCCGTGCATCCCTTGGCCAGCAGCGCCATCGCTGCCTTCGGGTTGCGCGCGATGGCAGCACCGGTCGGCGCCACGGTGCGCACTGACGCGAGTCGCGAGGAGAGTCCGTGGCTCGCCACGAATTCCTCGAGCATGGACTTCCAGCGCTCACCGCCGGTCACGATGGAGAAGCGATGGCCGAGTGCACAGGCTTGCAGGATAGACGCATCTGCCATGCCGACGACCGGCACGGAACTTACTTCCTTCAGGGCGGCGAGGCCGGGATCGCCGAAGCAGGCCAGCACCACGGCGTCCTTGGCGCCCTTGTCGTTCGCCAGGGCGTCGAGCGCGGCGTGGCCGGCGATGGCATAGGCGGCACGCGAGGCGATGTAGCGCGGCCCGAAGGCGCCGCTCACCGCGCGCAGCTTCGTATCGGGGCGGGCAAAGCTCTTGGCCGTCTTCAGCACGAGGTCGGTAATCGAGGCCGTCGTGTTGGGATTGATCAGCAGGATCTCGGTCATGTCTGCATCCCCTCACGCAGCAGTTCGGCCGGACGATTCTCGCCGATCGACATCGAGCAGATACGCGAGATGTGGGTGAGCGGCAGGCCCGTCTCCTTGGCCCATTCGTTGAGCTGCGCCTGCGCCAGCGTGAGATCCTTCTTCGACGTGCCTTTCACGCTGATCGGCACCCCCGAATCGCGCAAGCAAAGCATCAGGTCGTTGGTCAGGATGAAGGAGTCGCGGCCAAGGAAACGCAGCAGGTACTGGCAGGTATTGCCACCCAGCCGCGAGCCGCGCTTGGCGAGAACCTCCATCAGGCCGACCTGATCGTCGACGGGCCACGTGGCGAGGAACTTGCCGAAGCTGCCATGCTCGGCCGCGATATCGCTCACGAACTTGGCGTTCTCGCGTACCGACTTGATCTTCTGCGGATTGCGCACGATGCGCTTGTCGGAGGCGAGGTCGTGCCAGAACTCGGCGGGCTGGAACAGTAGCCGCTTGGGGTTGAAGCCCAGAAAAGCCTCCTCGAAGCTCGGCCATTTCTCGTCGATCACCGTCCACACGAAGCCGGCCGAGAAAACCCGCCGCGCCATCTCGGCCAGTACGCGATCATCGCTGAGCTTCGCAAGGTCCTTGTTGTTGCGCTTCTTCGGCAGGAGCGAGGTCAGCACCTTCTCGCCGCCCTTGCGCTTGGCGGCGCGCTCGCGGATGCGCTTGAAGGGCACTCTTGCCATGAAGCTACTCCAGCCAGCCGTCGAAGAAGTCGAATACGCTCGCCTTGAACAGCGGATGGCCGATGCAGGAGAAGTGATCGCAGCCCGGCAAGGTCACCGCCTTGGCGCCGGGGATGGCTTCGGCCAGCCCCTGTGGCGGGCCGGCGAGCTGGTCGCGCGCGCCGGCGACGACGAGGGTCGGCCGGCGGATCGCCATGAGGGAGTCACGTGTTAGAGGTACACGAGCGCCGCGCGAGCAGGCGGCGAGCGCCAGCCGGTCTTCCTTCTGCTCGTCGGCGAAGTGCCTGAAACTCTTCAGCATCGGATCGGAGATAGAGTCGGGCGAGTCAGCCTCCATCGCCTCGGCCATGGCCCCCTCGTCACGCGGCGGTTTGAACATCCGGCCGCCGACGCCCGCCACCACGAGATGGTCGATGCGGCCGCCATCGACCAGCGCGGCGGTCAATGAGATATGCGAGCCCATGGAAAATCCCAGCAGATGGGCGCGCTCGACGCCGGCATGGTCCATCAATGCAAATACATCGCGCGCCATGGCCTCGCGATCGTACATGGCGGGATCGTGCGGCTTGGCGCTCTCGCCGTGGCCGCGATTGTCGAAGGCGAAGCCGCGCAGGCCCTTGGAGGCAATGGCGTCGTACCAGCCCATGCGTTTCCAGTTCTCGTACCGGTTGGCGGAAAAGCCATGCACCAGCACGATCGCCTTTTTGGCCTCGCGGGGACCGAATTCGTCGTAGGCCAGCGAGAGCCCATGGGAAGTGAACTGAGCCATGACTTTCCCTAACCCGGGCCATGAATTGCGACAAGGTTGATCCAGTGGGCCAAGTGTCGGACAACCGATTTAACGAAAAGGGAAACGCATGACGGACCAAGGAAGCGGCAAGATTGGCCGAACTGTTCAGGAGTCGCAGCCCCATTGGCCGGAGGCGCCGAAGCGGCCGAAAGGCGCGCCCAATATCCTGGTCATCCTGTTCGACGATGTCGGCTTCTCCGACCTCGGCTGCTACGGTTCGCCGATCGCCACCCCGGCCATCGACGCGATCGCTGGCCGCGGCCTGCGCTACACCGGCTTCCACACCACCGCGATGTGCTCGACCACCCGCGCGGCGCTGCTGACCGGGCGCAATCATCATTCGGTCGGCGTCGGCTGCCTCGCCAACTTCGATTCCGGCTACCCCGGTTATCGCGGCAAGATTTCAAAGGAGGCCGGCACCATCGCCGAAATGCTGCGCCCGCACGGCTATCGCAACTACATGCTGGGCAAGTGGCACGTGACGCCGCTCACCGAGTCGGGCGCCACCGGCCCGTTCGACGGCTGGCCGCTCGGCCGCGGCTTCGACCGCTACTACGGCTTCATGGATGCCGAGACCGACCAGTACGCGCCCGAACTGGTGCGCGACAACACGCCAGTCGATCCGCCCGGCACCTTCGCCACCGGTTATCACCTCACGTCCGATCTGGTCGACCAGGGCATCCGCTACATTGCCGACCATGTCGGCGACAATCCCGGGACGCCGTGGCTGACGTGGCTCGCCTTCGGCGCCTGCCATGCACCGCACCAGGCGCCGTTCAACCTGATCGCCAAGTACGATGCGATCTTCGCCGACGGCTGGGACGCCGAACGCGAGCGCCGCCTCGCCCGCCAGATCGCCCTCGGCATCGTGCCCAAGGGCACGCGCCTGCCGCCGCGCAACGACGTCGTGCGGCCCTGGGCGGAAGTGGCGGAGGGTGAGCGGCGCATGTTCACGCGCCTGCAGGCGGCCTATGCCGCCATGCTCGACCATGCCGACCAGCACATCGCTCGGCTGATGGCGTTCCTCGAATCAGCTGGCCAGCTCGACGACACGTTGGTGATCGTCATGTCCGACAACGGTGCCAGCCAGGAGGGCGGTCCCTTCGGCATGGTCAATGCCATGGGCCCCTACAACCTGCGCCGCGAGACGCTCGACGAGAAGATCGCCCGCATCGAAGACATCGGCGGTCCCGACACGCATTCCAACTTCCCGTTGGGCTGGGCGATGGCCGCCAACACGCCGCTCAAGCGCTACAAGCAGAACACGCACGGCGGCGGCATCCGCGATCCGCTGGTGATGGCGTGGGGTAAGGGCATTGCCGCCCGCGGCGAACTGCGCCACCAGTTCTGCCACGCCAGCGATCTCGTGCCGACGCTGCTGGATGTCGTTGGCGTAAAATCGCCCAAGACGATCAACGGCGTGAAGCAGATGCCGCTCGAGGGCACCAGCTTTGCCAGGAGCCTGAACAGCAAGCGCGCCAAGTCGAAGTCCAAGGCGCAGTATTTCGAGATGTTCGGCCATCGCGGCCTGGTGCAGGGCGGCTGGAAGGCGGTGTCGTTCCATCCGCCGGGCAGCGACTTCGCCAACGACAAGTGGGAACTTTATCACCTCGACAAGGATTTCAACGAGGTCGACGACTTGGCCGAGCGCGAGCCCGAGCGGTTGGCGGCGATGATTGCGGAATGGTGGAAGCAGGCCGAGGCGCACAAGGTGCTGCCGCTCGACGATCGCTTTCAGCAGCGCTTCGGCGACAACGCCAAGCGCTTCCACGGGCCGCGCAAGCATTTCGTCTTCCACGCCGGCATGGGCCATGTGCCGACCGACGTGGCGCCCGACGTGCGCAACCGCACCTACACGATCGAGGCTGAGGCCCATGTCGACGGCCCGACCACCGAGGGCGTGCTGATCGCCCACGGCGACGCCACCACCGGCTACTCTCTCTATATGAAGGACGGAAAGCTCGCCTACGACATGAACATCGGCGGCGAGCATCACCTTATCGTCTCCGACCGGCCGGTGCCGGCCGGCCACCGGCGGCTGGGCGTGCGCATGCGGCGCGACAAGGGCCGCAACCTCGCCACCCTGCTGATCGACGGCGAGCCAGCGGGCGGCTTCGACGTCCAGAACGGCTTCGTCAGCTTCATCTCGTGGTCGGGCCTCGACATCGGCCGCGATCGATCGAGCCCGGTGTCGCACTACGAGGCGCCATTCGCCTTCACGGGCAAGCTGCGCAAGGTGACGGTCCTCATGGACGACGACCAGGTGCTCGATGTCGAGCAGGCAGCTGCGGCGGCGCTGGCGCGCGAGTGACGCCAATGACGAGTTCGGTGGCGCGTTCCGCCGGAGTCGACAGCGCCTACGCCTGGCGTCTGGCGTTCGTCTCGATGTTCTGCATCACGTTGGGCGGCGGCGCGCTCTACTTGCCGGTGGTCGCGCTCAAGGAGATGGCCGCCGAGTTCGGCGACCGTCGTGCCGTGCCCTCGTTCGCCTACATGGTGGGCTTCTTCGCGATGGGCGTCGGTGGCGTCTTCATGGGCTGGCTGGCTGACCGCACCAGCCCGCGCGTGCCGCTGCTGATCGCCGGCGTCTCGATCCTGGCCGGCGGCTGGCTGGCGAGCCGCGGCGACGTCCTGGCGCTCTACCTGGGCTACGCCATTCCGCTGGGCTTCCTCGGCAATTCCGCCACCTTCACGCCGGCGATGAACAATATCCAGGGCTGGTTCGACCGCCGCCGCAGCACGGCGGTGTCCCTCATCTCGGTGGGGCCCGCGATCTCGGGTTTCGTCTGGCCGCAGGTCTATCGCTGGCTGGTGCCCGAGGTCGGCTGGCGCGAGACGCTGGTGATCTATGGTGTCACGGCGGGCACACTGATTTTCTTGTGCGCCTTCTACATCAGGTCCTCGCCGATGGCACGCAGCAAGGCGGCGCGGCCGGCCGAGGATCACTCGGCCCTGCCGATGTCGTCGCGCTCGATCATGGTCGTGCTCTCGGCGGCGGCCTTCTGCTGCTGCACCGCCATGGCCGTGCCGTTCGTGCACATGGTGGCCTTCTGTGGCGACCTCGGTTTCTCGTCGGCGCGCGGCTCGGAGGCGATCGCCCTGATCCTGCTGACGGCGGTGGCCGCGACCTTCGCCATGGGCCGGCTCTCCGATTACATCGGCCCGATCAAGGTGAGCCTGCTCTGCGCTCTCATCCAGATCGCCTCGCTGCTGGGGTTCGTCTACGTCGAGAGCCTGTCGGGCATCTACACGCTCTCGGTCATCCACGGCATTCCCTACATCGCCATCGTGCAGGGTTACGCGCTGATCCTGCGCTACCTTTACGGTCCGACCATCGGCGGCTGGCGTCTGGGCGTGGTCATGCTGTTCGCGATGGCGGGCATGGCCATCGGCGGCTGGCTGGGCGGTGCGATCTTCGATGCGACGCTGTCCTACCGCTCGGCTTTCCAGGCAGCCCTTGCGTTCAATCTCCTGAACCTGATGCTGCTGGGCCTGCTCTTCTTCGCCCAGCGCCGGCGCAGCGGCTTCCTCAGAGTGACTTGATGCCGGCCGCAGCCGTTCGTTCAGGCGGCCAGACGCGTGGAGATGAGCAATGTTGAGAGTGTGGGGTCGCAAGTCGTCGTCGAACGTCCAGTCCCTGATGTGGTGCATCGGTGAGCTGGCCATTGCCTATGAACGCACGGACGCCGGTTTTATCTACGGCGTCGTCGATACGCCCGAATACCGCACCATGAATCCCAACGGCACCGTCCCTGTCTTGCGGGACGGCGATAATCCGCCGCTGTGGGAGACGGGTGCGATTCTCCGCTACCTCGGCCAACGTTATGCGACGGCTGATTTCTGGCCGGCCGATCCGGGCGCGCGGGCGCTCGTCGACATGTGGGCCGAATGGGCGAAGATCAACGTTGCCATGAATTTCACGTCGCCCGTGTTCTGGCGGGTTGCGCGAACCCCCGCCTCGAAGACAGATCCGGCGGCAATCGAGAGTGCCCTGGCGACGCTGGGCAAGTATCTGGACATGGCCGAGGTTCAGTTGACCGATTCAGCTTACCTCGCGGGGCAAAAGTTCACGCTGGCCGATATCCAGTTCGGCCACTGCCTTTTTCGCTACTTCGACATCGACATCCAGCGGAAGAGCCGCCCAGCACTCCGCCGATACTACGACTCCCTGACGGCCAGGCCGGCCTTTCAGGAGCATGTCATGGTCTCATATGACGAATTGCGGGATCGGCCGGGCTGAGCGGATGGATCCCTTCGCCTAATCCGCCTTGATACCGCTGGCGGCGATCGCCTTGCCCCAGCGTGCGTACTCGGCCTTCAGGAAGGCGTCGAACTCGGCCGTCGTGCTGGGCCGGGGCAGGGTGCCGACCGCCATGAACTTCTGCTGGACCGCCGGCGCGCGGACGATCTTGTTCAGCGCCGCGGCCAGCCGCTCCACGGTCTCGCGCGGCGTACCGGCCGGCAGCAGCATGCCCAGCCATGCATTGGCCTCGAAGCCCGCAAAACCCTGCTCGGCGATGGTCGGCGTGTCGGGAAAGAACGGCAGACGTTCGAGGCTGCCCACCGCGATCAGGCGAAGGCGTCCCGCCTCGATGTGCGGCCGCGTCACGGCCACGGTGTCCAGCGCCACCTGGACGTTGCCCGCGATCAGGTCGTTCATAGCGGCAGCACTGCCCTGGTAGGGCACATGCAGGATCTTCATGCCGGTGGCGTGCTTCAGCTCCTCCATGGCGATGTGGCTCACCGTGCTGTTGCCCGACGAGGAGTGGCTGAGCTTGTCCGGGTTGGCCTTGGCGTAGGCGATCAGCTCTGGCAGCGTCTTCGCCGGCACGGAGGGATTGACCACCAGCACCAGCGGCAGGTCGCCGACGCGGCCGACCGGCTCGAAACTCTTCAGCGTGTCGTAGGTCACGTTCTTGTAGAGATGCGGCGCGATCACCAGCGCCGCCATGGCCGAGATCAGGATGGTGGAACCGTCCGGCACCGAGCGCGCCACTTGTCCGAGCGCGATGCTGCCGCCCTGGCCGGGCTTGTTCTCGACAATAAAAGTCTCGCCGAGCTCGTCCTTCAGGGCGTCGGCCACGATGCGCGATACCAGGTCGATGCCCTGGCCGGCGGGAAATCCGACGACGATCCTGGCGACCTTGCCGCCCTGCGACGCGGCGGGCAGGGGACAGAGCGCCGCCAGCGACAAGGCGGCGAAATGGCGTCTCAGCATACTATGGTCCTCCCTAGATGACCTTGCGCGCCTTCAGCGCCGCGATCTCCGTCGCGGACAATCCCAGGGCACCGTAGATTTCGTCGTTGTGCTCGCCGATGGTGGGGCCCGCGCGCTGCACCCGGCCCGGCGTCTCGGAGAAGCGCGGTACCACGCCCTGCATGCGGACGGAGCCCAGCTCGCTGTCGGGCACGCGCACGATCGCCTCGCGCGCCTGGATCTGCGGATCGTCGAACACGTCGGCGATGTCGTAGATCGGCGAGAAGCCCACTTCGTGGCGCGCCAAAGTCTCTCCCAGCTCGGCCAGGGTGAGCTTGCCCAGCGCCGCGCCCACGATCTCGTCGAGCTCCCGGTAGTTGCGGACGCGCGACGGGTTGGTGGCGAACCGCGGATCGTCCAGCAGGGCGCGCAAATCGAGGGCGGCGCAGAGGCGGATAAAAATGCTCTGGGTCGAGGCCGCGATCGACGCCCATTTGCCGTCGATTGTCCGGTAGACGTTGCCGGGCGCGGCGTACTGGCTGCGGTTGCCCGAGCGCGTGCGCACCGTGCCCAACTGGTCGTATTCGATGGCCAGGAATTCCAGCGTGCGCAGCATCGCTTCGGTCGCCGAGCAGTCGATGTCCTGGCCGCGCCGCTCCGGATGGCGCGCGAGATCGTGCAAGGCCGCCAGGATGCCGAGCGCGCCGAAGAGGCCAGCCACGGCATCGGAGATCGGATAGCCGAGATGCAGCGGCCGGCCATCCTCCTCGCCGCAGATCTGGGTAAAGCCGCTCATAGCCTCGAAGATGCGCGCGAAGCCCGGCCGGTCGCGGTAGGGCCCGTCCTGGCCGAAGCCGGTGACGCGCAAGATGGTGAGTCGCGGATTGATCTCCTGCAGCCAGGCCCGCGTGATGCCCCAGCCGTCGAGCGTGCCGGGCCGGAAATTCTCCACCAGCACGTCGGCATCCGCGATCAACTTGGCGAACAGCGCGCGGCCATCGGCCTGGCGGAGGTCCAGCGTGATGCCCTTCTTGTTGCGGTTGGTGACCTTCCACCACAGTGGCGCGCCGTCCTTGTGCGGCGCCAGCGCGCGCAGCGAATCGCCCGCGCCCGGCATCTCGACCTTGACGACCTTGGCGCCGTAGTCGCCCAGCAGGCCGGCGGCGAAGGGCCCGGCCACGACCGTGGAGATGTCGACGATTTTCAACCCGCACAGCGGGCCGGTGGCTTTGTCGGTCATTCTGGTGTTTCCTCGAAGCCAGTGTCGCATATGCAAAAGTTTCATGTCCGGCAAACATGGTTTGCCAAAAATGGATGGGCGAGATGAGTGACGAGCTTTGGAAGATGACCGCCGTCGATACAGTGGCACGGCTGAGGAAGAAGGAGATCTCGCCGCTCGACCTGGTCGAAGCCTCTGCCAAGCGCATCGCTGAGGTCGAGCCCGCGGTGAACGCGATGCCGACGCTCTGTCTCGACCGCGCGCGTGACCATGCCAAGCGCATCATGGCGGGCGGTGCGGCCTGCGAAGCTTCTGGCGAAGCGGGCTGGCTCGCCGGTCTTCCGGTCTCGATCAAGGACCTGACCGACGTCGCGGGCGTGCGCACCACCTACGGCTCGCCGATCTTCGCCAACCATGTGCCGACGAAATCCAATCCCCTGGTCGAGCGTATCGAGCGCAAGGGCGGCGTCGTGATGGGCAAATCGAACACGCCGGAGTTCGGCGCCGGCGGCAGCACCTTCAACGAGGTGTTCGGCCGCACGCGCAATCCCTGGAACACCTCGCTCACCTGCGGTGGGTCGACCGGCGGCGGCTCGGTGTCGGTGGCGACCGGCGAGGTCTGGCTGGCGCACGGGTCCGACCATGGCGGCTCGCTGCGCCGGCCCGGCACCTATTGTTCGACCGTCGGCATCCGGCCCTCGCCGGGCCGCGTGACGCGCGGCACGTCCAACAATCTCTGGTCGCCGCAGTCGGTGCAGGGGCCGATGGCGCGCAACGTGGCCGATCTCGCGCTGTTCCTCGACACCATGGCGGGCTTCTGCCCGGAAGACCCGATGACCTTCGATGCGCCGGCGCAGTCGTTCAGCGCGGCAGTCGCCAGCCCGGTCGCCCCCAAGCGGGTCGCCTGGACGGCGGACTTCGGCGGCCGCTTCGAACTCGACAAGGATGTCCGCGAGATCTGCACCAAGGCGGCGCGGCACTTCGAGGAGCTGGGCTGCATCGTCGAGGAGGTCTCGCCCGACTTCGGTCCGGTCGACGAGATCTTCATGGCCTTTCGCAGCCAGCAGTTCCTCGTCGAGCGCGAGCTGCAGATCCAGCAGCATCGCGACAAGGTCAAGCCGGACATCATCTGGAACACCGAACTCGGCCAGAAGCAGACCACCAGCCAGCTCGCCTGGGCGGAGCGCGAGCGCGCCGCCCTTTTCCGGCGCATGGTCGAGTTCTTCCAGAAGTACGACCTGCTGGTGACGCCGAGCGCGCCGACTCCCGCCTTCGACGTCAACCTGCGCGCACCCGCCACCATCAACGGCAAGAAGCTCGAGAACTACATGTCGGGCTCGACGCTCAATTCGGCGATCACCGTCACCGGCAGCCCCGCCATTGCCGTGCCCTGCGGCTTCGACCCGTATGGCCGGCCCGTGGGGTTGCAATTGGTCGGCAAAGCCCGGGGCGAGGCGGCGCTGCTGCAGGCGGCAGCGCTTTATGAGCAACTCCTGGGCCTCGATCGCCTCCTGCCCATCGACCCCAAGCCCGGAACCGTGCCACCATCGGACTGAAAAGCAGGGGGGACGCCATGCGTGTGGTGATTACCGGCGCGAGCCGCGGGATCGGGCGGGCGACGGCCCTGAAACTGGCGGCCGATGGCGCCGAAGCGCTGACGCTCTGCGACGTGGCCTATCTCGACGAGCTGGACGCACTGGCCGCCAACCTCCGGACCTCGGGCTGCAAGGTCCACACGCTGCGCGCCGACATGGCCAAGCCCAACGACCCCGCTCGGGTGATCGCGGCCGCCGTGAAGGCAATGGGCGGCATCAGCGGCATCGTCGGCAACGCCGGCATCGCCGCTCCCGCCAAGCTGGTCGATCTCGACGTGGCGACCTGGGACCGCATCTTCGACATCAACCTCCGCGCCAACTGGCTGCTCGCCAAGGCGGCGCATCCGCACCTCAGGAAGTCGAAGGGCGCCATCGTCATGCTGTCGTCGATGGCGGGTGTCATGCCGCAGCTCCCGACTGGCGCCTACAGCCCGGCCAAGGCGGCGCTGATCATGCTGACCGAGATGATGGCGATGGAATGGGCGCCCGACGGCATCCGCGCCAATTCGGTGTGCCCGGGCTTCGTCCATACCTCGATGACCGACGCGATCTACGCCCAGCCCAAGCTGGCGCGCGCCCGCGCCAAACTGGTGCCGCTTGGCCGCGTCGCCAAGCCGGGCGATATCGCCGACGCCATCGCCTTTCTGCTGAGCCCGGAGGCCAGCTACATCACCGGCCAGGCGCTGGTGGTCGACGGCGGCCTCTCGCGTTCGATCCTCAACCATACGCCGGGCGTGGCCGCGACGCCGAAGGGCAAGTAAAGTCCAGCCAGCTCCTGATGCACGGAGGCCAGCCATGGGTATCAAGTCATGGGTATGTTGAGCGACGAGGAACACGCAAGCGTGGTTCCGGCCCGCCTGGCCGGCAGCCCGACGCCGGTGCCGACGCAGGTCGTCTCGAGCGACGAATTCCTGCCGATCCCGCAGACCGAGCGGCAGAAGAAGGTCGAGGCGCGCATGAACGCGCTGGCCGACGACTACGGCAAGGCCAACGGCCTGCCGCGCCGGCGCTTCTTCCAGACCGCTGCCGGCATGGCCACCGCCTTCGTCGCCATGAACGAGGTCTACGGTCCGCTCTACGGCGCCTCGCCGGCCGAGGCGAAGAGCGTCGATCTGGCTCAGGCGCGCGCCAGCGCGCTGTCCGACCAGTTCGTCATGGACGTGCACACGCATTTCCTGCGCGACGACACGCGGCTGGAAGGCTTCGTGCGCGGCCGCGAAGCGGTCGGCAAGGCGGGCTGGAACCCGACGCTGGTCGACAAGCCCCAGACCATCGACGATCTAAAATATCCGAACTGGTTCAAGGAGATCTATCTCGACAGCGACACCAAGGTGGCGCTGATCAGCGGCTCGGCGTCGGAGGATCCACGCGACTGGTTCCTGACCAACGAGATGAAGGCCGAGGCGCGCGAGAAGGTGAACAAGGCGGCGGGTTCCAGGCGCTGCCTGTCGCACGCGATTTTTACGCCCGGCTACGACGGCTGGATGGACGAGGTCGACAAATGCATCGCCACGTTGAAGCCCGACTCCTGGAAGGGCTACACGGTCGGCGACAACACCAACAAGGACCTGGCGCGCCATCCCTGGCGCATGGACGACGAGAAGCTCGTCTATCCGTTCTACGAGAAGATGCTGAAGGCGGGGCAGGACATCGTCTGCGTCCACAAGGGTCTCTACCCGCCGTCGACGGCGCAGCGGTGGCCGCATCTCACGCAGTACGCCACGGTCGACGACGTCGGCAAGGCGGCCAAGGACTGGCCGCAGATCCGCTTCGTGATCTACCACTCGGCCTTCCGCTGGACGGGCGGTGCCGGCGCCAACGCCAAGGACGGCTACGCCCAGTTCGAGCAGACCGGCCGGGTCGAATGGACCAGCGACCTCGCCGACATTCCGGCGAAGTATGGCATCAGCAACGTCTACGCCGACCTGGGCCAGATCTTCGCCCAGACCACCGTCACCGAACCGCGGCTGTGCGCCGCCCTGATGGGCATGCTGATCAAGGGCATGGGCGTCGACCACGTCGTGTGGGGCACCGACGCGGTGTGGACCGGCGCGCCGCAATGGCAGATCGAGGCGCTGCGGCGCCTGGAAATCCCCGAGGACATGCAGAAGAAGTTCGGTTTTACGCCGCTCGGCCCGGCCGACGGCCCGGTCAAGCGCGCCATCTTCGGCGAGAATTCGGCCAAAATGTACAAGTACGAGATCAAGAAGGCGGCGTGGCGCGACGACCGCTTCGCCGCGATCAAATCGGACTACGAGCGCGCCGGCCGAGAGCCGTCGAACCTGCGCTATGGCTTCGTCACGCCGACGTGAGCAATTACGGCATCGTCGGTTTCGGGCGCATTGGACGACGGTTGGCAGCCCGCCTGCCGGGAGCCTTCACCGTCCTGGTGCGTCCTGCGCAGTCGGATGATGCCGCAGCGCTTCTCGGCCCCGACCGTGTCTGCACCACGCTCGACGCGTTCCTCGCCCGCAAGCCCGACATCGCCATCGAATGCGCCTCGCCCCGAACGCTGGCGGACATCGGCGCGGTTCTGCTGCAAGCGGGCATCGACCTCGTTCCGCTGTCGCTCACCGCAATTGCCGATCCGGAGGTCGAAAGCCGCCTGATGGCCGCGGCGGAAGCCGGGCCCGGGCGCCTCGAGATTGCGCCGGGTGCCATCGGGACGCTCGATCTTCTGGCCACGGCGCGGGAAGAGGGTCTGAAACGTGTCGTCTACCGCCAGCTCAAGTCGCCCGCGATGTGGCGGCTGACGCCGGCCGCGCGGCTCGCCGACCTCGAGTCGATTCGCGAGCGCCACGTGTTCTTCAAGGGTAGTGTGCGCGACGTGGCGCGGCACCTTCCCAACAGCCTCAACACATCGGTCGGCGTGGCGCTTGCCGGGTTGGGTCTCGACGGGACGGAAGCCGAATTGGTCGCCGATCCGGCGCTTCGGGAGACCGGACACGAACTGGAAATCCATGCCGCGCCCGGCAATGCGGTCCTGCAGCTGGGCGGGCGCGACGTGCCGCCCGACGGCGACCCGGTCGACTATACGACCTTCAGCCTGCTGCGCCTGCTGCGCCGCCGGCAGGCCAGGGTGGTGATCTGATGAGTGCCGTGGCGAACGATCCCGTCGGTTTTCTGCAGGCCTTGATCCGCGCTCAACGCGATGGCGAATCGGCCGTGCAGCAGGTCGTCGCCGATGCGGCGCGCGGGCTCGGCTGTGCCGTCGAGACGGTGCGTTACAGGCCGGGCGACGTGCCAATGGTCGCGGAGTTTGCCAGCACGCACGCTATTGACCTCGGCGAGCGCGCGAGCGTTGTCGCCACTTTCAAGGGGAAAAGCACAGGCGAGGGGAAGGGCCGCAGCCTCATCTTCTTCGCCCATCCCGACGGCGAGCCCGTGGCGAACACCGAGACGTGGCAGCGCGATCCCTTCGCCGGCATCGTCGAGAACGGCCGCATCTACGGCTGGGGCGTGGCGGACGATCTCTCCGGCGTCGCCATCCTGATCCAGGGATTGGCCGCCGTCCTCGCCAGTGGACAGGCGCCGGCCGGCGACGTCATTCTCGCCAGCACGCCCAGCAAGCGTCATGCGCGCGGCGTGTCGGCGCTGCTGCACGGCGGATTGCGGGCCGATGCCGCGGTCTACCTCCATCCGGCCGAATCAGGCGTCGGCATGCGCGAGATCAAGGCCTTCGCCTCCGGCCTGCTCGAATTCCGCATCACCGTCGAGGGCCGCGCGCCCGACACCAACGAGATCAGCCACACCGCCTTCGCCCACCGCGCCGTCAACCCGATCGACAAGCTGTGGCTCGTCTTTCGCGCCCTGCAGGCCCTCGATGCACGGCGCGCCGCCGCCGTCCATCATCCCGCGCTCGAACAGGCGATCGGCCGCTCGACCAATCTTCTGGTGTCGCACATGGGCGCCGGCCGCGAGGACGTCTTCGCGCGCATCGCACCCGAGGCCATCCTTGCGGGCTCGCTGTCGTTTCCGCCGAACGAGACGCTGGCCGACGTTCAGGCGGCGGTGGAGCAGGCGGTGCGTGAGGCCGCCGGGACGGATGACTGGCTGAGGGATCATCCGCCGCGCGTCGCGTGGCTATCGGGCGTCACCGGTGCCGAGGTGCCGGTCGACGATCCGCTCTATCGCGTGGTTGCCGGCGCCATCGTGGCCGTGACCGGCCAACCGCCGCATGTAAACCCGCTACATACGTCGAGTGACATCCGCAATCCGATCGTCCAGGCCGGTATTCCGACTGTGGGCCTGGGACCGCTGGGCGGCGATCTCACCCAGAACGGCCTGCACGACGAATGGGTCGATGCCGAGGACTACCGACGGGCGGTGAAAGTCGCGGCCGCGATTATCGCCGGTTGGTGCGGCACGGTCTGAAACAGGCCGGGACACGGTTGGCAATCGGCGTCAAAATTGCATTCGGTCGTGGGGACCGCAAACAGGGGGACTGACATGGGCAATTTCATCGATTTAGGCGTTCGCCGCCGCAGCCTGCTCAAGGCCGGCGCCGCCGCTTCGGCTTTGGCTCTCGCGCCGGGCGCCGTGCGCGCCCAGGCCAAGATCGCGCCGCCCAACCTCATCAAGGCGGGCACGCTGATCATGTCGATCAACCCGACCCTGCCGCCGCTGCAGTTCGTCGACGACAAGGGCGAGCTGAAAGGCATGCGCGTCGAACTCGCCAACGAATGCTGCAAGAAGCTCGGGCTGGCGCCGGAATACATCCGCACCGAGTTCGCCACCATGATCCCGGGCCTGGCCGCCAAGCGCTGGGACATGATCAACACCGGCATCTTCTGGACCGAGGAGCGCTCGAAGCTGATGTACATGGTGCCCTACGAGCAGGCGGCCATCAGCTTCCTGGCGGCCAAGGGCAATCCGCTCGGCATCAAGACGGTCGACGATCTCGCCGGCAAGAAGATCTCGGTCGAACTCGGCGGCATCGAGGAGCGGCGCACCCGCGAGGTGGCCGACATGGTGGCCAAGAAGGGCCTGAAGCCCATCACCGTGATGACGTTCAACAACTTCGCCGAGGCCTTCCAGGCCCTGAAGGCGGGACAGTCCGATGCCGCGACCAGCATCGATGCCACGGCGATGTTCATGCAGCAGCGCGGCGACTTCACGCGCGCCGTCAGCGGCGTGTTCCCGCAGATCGCCTGCTTCGCCTTCGCCAACAAGCTGCTGGCCGAGGCGGTCGTGTCGACGCTGAACGACCTCAAGGCAGACGGCTATTACGGCAAGCTGCTCGACCAGTACGGCGTGCTGAAGATCGACGAGGACAAGTTCTCCATCAAGGGCCCGGGGCCGGCGTAGGCGCGGCATGAAGGTCTGGAATTGGGAAGGCTTCTGGGGCTACTTCACCAATCTCTATCTGCTTGAAGGCGCGCTGTGGACGATCGGGCTGACCCTCAGCACGCTCGTCTTCGGCGGCATTCTGGGTCTTCTGCTGGCCGTGATGCGGCTCAGCAAGCACAAGGCACTGTCGCGGGCCGCGCAGACCTACATCTGGATCTTCCGCGGCACGCCGCTCCTGGTGCAGCTCATCATCATCTACACCGGCCTGCCGCAGCTCGGCCTGGTGCGTTTCAGCGTGCTGGAATCGGCGATGCTCGGGCTGGCGCTCAACGAGGCGGCCTACCTCTCGGAGATCCTGCGCGGCGGCATCCTGTCGGTCGCCAAGGGCCAGACCGAGGCGGCGCGCGCCATGGGCCTGTCACCCTTCCAGATCTTCCGGCTGGTCGTGTTGCCCCAGGCGCTGCGCGTCATCATCCCGCCGCTCGGCAACTCGGTGAACGGTCTCCTGAAGACCACGTCGATCGCCTCGGTGATCTCGATGGAGGAGGTGCTGCGGCGCGGCCAGATCCTGATGCAGCAGAAGTTCCAGGTGCTCGAAGTCTTCATGGTCGTGGCCATCCTCTATCTGGCGATGACCACCTGCTGGGACTTCGTCCAGCGCCGCATAGAAGCCTACTACGGCAAGGCCTACGGCGCCGCCGCCGACAAGCAACTTGCCCGCGATGATCATTAGCCCCCGTCGTCCCGACCGAAGCCCGAAGGGCGTAGCGGAGGGACCTTCTCTCAATAACTAGCTGCTTCCGCCAGAGAGAAGGCCCCTCGGCTACGCTCGGGGCGACGAGTGCGCTTAGCCCGCCTTCTTGACCTTCTCCTCCGCCAGCACGCCCATCTGGCGCAGCACCTCGCGCAGGGCGGGACGCTGGGCCTCGGGGAGCGGCAGGCGCGGCGCGCGCGGTGGGCCCATGGGCATGCCCATCATCTCGAAGGCGGCCTTGGTGCCGGAGACGTAGCGCGGGCCGCCGACCCACCACAGCAGCGGCGTCATCTTCATGTAGAGCGCCAATGCTGCGTCCATGTCGCGCTTGTCGGCCACCAGCTCGAACAGCTGCGCCGACCAGCGCGGGATCACGTTCGAGCACACCGCCACCCAGCCCTCGGCGCCCAGCCAGAAGGATTCGTAGCCCAGCACGCCCGCGAACACCGTCATCTTGTCGCCGGCGAGCCGGATGATGTCGCGCACACGCGTCGGATCGAGGGTCGATTCCTTCACGTACTTGCAGTTCGGGATCTGGGCGATGCGCGCCAGCAGCTCGGGCTGCATGTCGACGTTCGACGTCGCCGGATTGTTGTAGACCATGATCGGAATCGAAATCGCATCCGACACCTTCTTGTAGTGTGCGAACAGCTCGTCGTCCGTCGGCACGCTGTAGAACGGCGGGATGATCAGCACGCCGTCGGCGCCCATCGATTCGGCCTCGCGGCTGGTGCGCACGACCTCGTCGGTCCATTCCGCGCCGGTGCCGATCAGCACCGGCACCCGGCCGGCTGCCTGCTTGACCACGGTTTCGACGATCTCGCGCCGCTCGTCGGGGGTCACGCTCAGGAACTCGCCGGTGCTGCCGAGCGGGATCAGGCCATGGATGCCTTCGGCGATCTGGAAGTCGACCAGGCGCTTCAGCGCCGGCACGTCGACCTTCTTGCCGTCGGCCGTGAAGGGGGTGATCAGGACGGTGTAGGTGCCGCGAAACTTCTTCATCCCGAACTCCTATCGGCGGAACGCTTGGGGTAGTGTCCTCATATCATGCGCCTCAAAAATCCGCACATGCGTCCGACCCATGCCGTCCGTCTCACCTTCGACGGACGCGAGATCGAGGTGTTGCCGGGCGAGACCATCGCGGCGGCGCTGGCGGCGGCGGGAGTCACCGCCGTGCGCGCTGCCCGGTCTGGCGCGCCGCGCGGGCCGTTCTGCGGCATGGGTGTCTGCTTCGATTGCCTCGTCACGGTCGATGGCCGGCCGAGCCAGCGCGCCTGCCTGACCAAGGTCGAGGCCGGCATGGACATCCGCTCGGCGCCGGCCGCTTCCGGCACGCCGCCAGAACAGCTGCCGACACAGGAGTTCGCCTGCGACGTGCTGATCGTGGGCGCGGGCCCCGCGGGCCTGTCGGCGGCGCGGCGCCTGGCGCTGGCCGGCCTCGACGTGATCGTGGCCGACGAGCGCCTCCATCCCGGCGGCCAATACTTTAAGCCGCTCGCGCCGTCGCATGTGGCCGACCCAGCCGCGCTCGACCGGCAGTTCCGTGACGGCGCCATCCTGCGGGAAGCAGCGCTCAGCGCCGGCGCGCGCATCCTCAACGAGACCACCGTGTGGGCCGCCTTCTCGCCCAACGAGGTGGCCGCCCTCGTCGCCGGAAGGGCCACGATCTTCCGGCCCCAGCGCCTCGTGCTGGCGACGGGTGCCTATGAGCAGGCGTGGCCGGTGCCGGGCTGGACGCTGCCCGGCGTCATGACCGTGGGCGGCCTGCAGACGCTGGCGCGCTCGTACCGCGTGACGCCGGCCGAACGCCCGGAGGCGCGGATCGTGATTGCCGGCAACGGGCCGCTCTGCTTCCAGACCGCGCGCGAGCTGATCGACGGCGGCGCGAACGTGGTGGCGGTGATCGAAGCCGCCCGTCGTCCCGGCCTCGCGCAATGGCAGGATGTGGCGGCGGCGACCCTGGCCGAACCGGCGATGATGTGGAACGGCCGCCGCATGCTGCGCGGCCTGGGCGATCGCGTCCGCTGGGGCGAGCGGGTGACGCGCCTGGTGGGCGAGGACCGCGTGCGCGCGGTCGAAACCAACGGCACCACGATCGACGCCGACATCGTGGCCCTGGGCTACGGCTTTGCCTCCTCGTCCGAGCTGGCGCGCGCGCTGGGCTGTGCCCATCGCTTCGTGGCGCGCGGCAGCGGCTCGATGGAGACCGTGACCGATGCCGAGGGCCGCACCAGCCTGTCCGATGTCTTCGCCATCGGCGATGGCGCGCGCTTTGGCGGGGCGCAGGCGGCGTTGGCACAGGGCGAGGTCGCCGCGGCCGCGATCTGCCGCGATCTCGGGCGGATCATGGCGAGGCCCGTCGAGGCAGAGCAGGCACTCGCCAGCTCGGCACGTTTCCAGAGTGCCCTATGGCGCCTGTTCGCGGCGCCGCCGTTCGACGCAGCCGCCATCGAGGACGAAGCCATCGTCTGCCGCTGCGAGGAGGTGACAGCGGGCGAACTGCGCCATCAGATCGCGGCCGGCCACGATTCGCCGGCGTCGCTGAAGCGCGCCTGTCGTGTCGGCATGGGCCGCTGCCAGGGCCGCTATTGCGCCGCGACGGTGGCGCGGCTCTGCAATAGTGACGCGGGCAACAGCGAAGAGATCGGCGAGTTCGGCCTGTTCGCGCCGCGCCCGCCGGCCAAGCCGGTGCCGATCCACGCGCTCAGGATCGAACAGCCCGAATGGACCGGCCATACGGATTTCGTGCCGCCCGACATGGCGCGCCAACGCTATCCTGAGCCATTGCCGGTCGAGAGCGTCGACACGCTGGTGATCGGCGGCGGCGTCGCCGGCTCCTGTGTCGCCTACTGGCTGGCGCGCGAGGGCATCGAGGCGATGGTGGTCGAGCGCGACGACGTGAACCTGCAGGCCTCCGGCGCCAACGCCGGCAGCCTGCACGTCCAGCTGCTCGCCTTCGATTTCACCGGCGCCGCACCGGTCGGGCCGAACCGTGCCGCCGACACGCTGCCGCTCGGGCCTGCGTCGATCGCGCTGTGGCAGGAGATCCAGCGCGACACCGGCCAGGACCTCGAGATCAAGGTCGCGGGCGGGCTGATGCTGGCCGAGAGCGCGCGCGACATCGAAATCCTGAAAGGCAAGATCGCGCTGGAGAAGAGCCGCGGCGTCGAGGCCGAGCTGATCGGCGCCAACGAGCTTCGCCAGCTCGAACCCTGCATCGGCGAGGCCGCCATCGCCGCCGAATGGTGCCCGGGTGAGGGCAAGATCAATCCCTTGAAGGCCACCTACGCCGTGGTGGCGCGCGCCAAGGCGCTGGGCGCGCGTTTCCGGCGCGGCAGTTCGGTGCAGGCGATCGAGCGCGCCGACTCGTCGGCAGGATCGGGCTGGCGCGTGAAGACCAGTCGCGGCGAGATCCTCTGCAAGCGCATCGTGAACGCAGCAGGACCGTGGGCGGCCGAGATCGCGGCGCTCGCGGGCCTCACCATTCCCGTGCGCGGCGCGCCGCTGCAGATGATCGTGACCGAACCCACCGCGCCGACGCTGACGCGCCTCGTGGCCTACACCGGCCGGCACCTCACGCTGAAGCAGATGGGCTCGGGCGCCTTCATGATCGGCGGCGGCTGGACCGCGGGGCTGGACGAGAAGCAGAAGCTGTCGCGGGCGCTCCGCGCCAGCGTCGAGGGCAATCTCTGGATCGCGAGCCGCGCCGTGCCTGCACTCGCGGACTTGCACGCCATCCGCATCTGGGCCGGCATGAACGTCAACATCGACCGCGCCCCGATCCTGGGCGAGGCGCCCGGCCTGCCGGGCTTTTACAACTGTGTCAGCTCCAACGGTTATACGCTGGCGCCGGTGCTGGCGCGTCTCACGGCGGAGATGCTGGCCGGCCGCGAAACGAGCTTGCCGGTGACGCCCTATCTGCTGAGCCGGTTCGGGTGATATCAACTTCCGTCGCCCCGAGCGTAGCCGAGGGGCCTTCTCTCTACCGGAGATAGCTTACTGCCGAGAGGAGGTCTCTCCACTCCGCTTCGCTCCGGTCGAGACGACGGACAAGTCTAAAGTCATCATACTCTCGCTCTGGAGCCTGGAAGACATTTTCGCCATGATTGAGCAATGGGAAGAGACCCCGTAGATTCCCGGACGAAAATGATTCTGACGGTGTTGAGCGCCGCAAAATTGCTTTGCTTCTTCTTCTCGATCTTTTGCCTTTTCAAGGCTTGGTGGTGGTTGGCACTGGGAAGCTTCGTGATGGTGATAATTGTCGCTCGTCTGGAGCGAATGTTTCCCGCTCCCCCAGAATGGGATGACGCCTAACAAAATCAAGCAGACTCCAACATGGACTTGCAGGTTCAGCAGGTTTCTGCTATATTTTCTGTGAGCTTGGGGACGTGTGGTCCCGGCCTCATCGAACGCCCGGCGGATTTTCTGACCGGGCGTTTTTCTTTTCCCGAACGGAGCAACCGCCATGAAGGACGCCGCGAAAGCGCTGAAGCGTGACCATTTTCTCGACTGTCTGCAACGGCTGGGGTCGGCACGGGCTGCCTGTCGTGCGGCCAAGCTGCCGCGCTCGACGCTCTACAAGTGGCGGGATGCCCTGCCGGACTTTGCCGAGGAATGGCGGGAGGCCCTGGGAGCGGCGGAGGGCACGTCGGGTGGTCCACGCCCGTCGGGGACAGGGGCCGCGATCGGCACACGCATTCCGGGGCCCGGCTAGGGGGAATCTGTGCCAGGCGCGGACCGGATCGTGCAGGCCGCTCAAGGCATTGGCTCGAATTCCGGCACACCGATCCTGCACAAACAACACCTCTTCAGCCGTGGCACGGTTTGGTCCGCTCCCGGGGGCCGTGTGGCCGTGCCGGCCGGTCCACGCCGCTTCAGTTGAAGATCGAGGGATCGATCAGCGGCCGGCCGCGCGGGCGGGCGGCTTCGGGGCGGTCGCATTTCTGGAAGAGGCCGCGGCCGGCGCTGCCGCTCATGCGACCCTCGTCCATCACGACCTCGCCGCGCGACAGGGTCATCACAGGATAGCCGGTGAGCTCGCGGCCCTCGTAGGGCGTGTAGTCGCAATTGTGGTGCAGGATCGAATTGGTGAGGCTCACCTTGCGGGTGGGATCCCACAGCACGATGTCGGCGTCGGCGCCGACGGCGATCGTGCCCTTGCGCGGATGCAGGCCGTAGATCTTGGCGGGGTTGGTTGAGGAGAGCGCCACGAACTGCTGCAGGGTGAGGCGGCCCTTGTTGACGCCTTCGGAGAACAGCAGCGGCAGGCGCGTCTCGACGCCCGGCACGCCGTTGGGAATCTTGCGGAAGCTCTGGGCGGCGCCGGGCAGCTTCTTGCCGCGCACGTCGTCGTACTTGAAGGCGGCGTGGTCCGACGACAGGACCTGGAAGGTGCCGGCGGCGAGGCCGGTCCAGATATGCTCCTGGTTGTCGGTGCCGCGCGGCGGCGGCGAGCACACGCATTTGCTGCCCTCGTCGCCCGGCTTCTCGAAATCCTCCTCGCTCAGGAACAGGTATTGCGGGCAGGTCTCGCCATAGACGCGGAGGCCGCGGGCCTGGGCGCGCTGGATCTCGTGCATGGCCTCCTTGGCCGAGACGTGCACGAGGAGCATCGGGACGTCCAAAAGCTCGGCCAGCGAGATGGCGCGATGCGTGGCCTCGCGCTCGACGACGAAGGGCCGCGAGGTGGCGTGGAACTTGGCCGCCGTCATGCCCTTCAGTTCCAGGCGCTCGGTCAGCCAGGTGATGCAGTCGGAGTTCTCGGCATGGATCATCAGCATCGCCTGCTCGCGGCGGGCGGCGGCCAGGGCGTCGAGCATCTCGCGGTCGGTGAGTTTTACGTCGTCGTAGGTCATGTAGACCTTGAACGAGGTGTAGCCGTCGGCGACCAGGGCGGTGAAATCCTGGCCCATGATCTTGTGGCTGGCATCGGACAGGATGACGTGGAAGGCATAGTCGATCAGCGACTTGCCCTCGGCGCGCTGGTGGTACTTGTTCACCGCGTCGCGCAGCGGCTGGCCTTTGTTCTGGTAGGCGAAGGGGATGATGGTCGTGGTGCCGCCGGCCGCCGCCGCCCGGCTGCCGCTCTCGAAATCGTCGCAGAAGACCGAGCCGTCGGCCGTGTCCTGGTCGAAATGGACGTGGGCGTCGATGCCACCCGGCATCGCGATCAGGTCCGTGGCGTCGATCTCGCGCCGGCCCCGGTCGAGCCGTTCGCCCAGGGCCACCACCCGGCCGCCGGAGACGCCGATATCGCCCTTCACCACGTCTGAAGCCGTGGCGATGGTGGTGTTGCGGATGACGAGATCGTACTCGGCCATGTTTTCCTCCGGGCGTAGGGCAGCAAGTTCCATGCCGCCCCATTCCCCGCCTAGACCGGGAAAGCCCCGGGGTCCACACTGTTACAATGCTGCGAAGGGAGACACGATGAAACGCTGGATTGGACCGCTGGTCGCCCTGCTGGCGGGGACTTTGCTGCCGCTGCAGGCCGGGGCGCAGACCGAGATCAAGCCCGCCGTCGTCTACAGCACGGGCGGAAAATTCGACAAATCCTTCAACGAGGGCGTGAGTGCGGGCGCGGAGAAGTTCAAGAAGGAAACCAACATCGCCGTCGCCGAGTTCGAGCCCAGCAACGAGACGCAGTTCGAGCAGGCGCTGCGGCGGTTCGCCCAGCGCGGCCAGGATCCGATCATCTCGGTCGGCTTCTCGCAGGCGGTGGCGCTCGAGAAGATCGCCAAGGAATTCCCCAAGACCCGTTTCACCATCATCGACAGCGTGGTGGCGCTGCCCAACGTGCAGTCGGTGGTGTTCCGGGAGCAGGAAGGCTCGTTCCTGGTGGGCGTCCTGGCCGCCCTCGCTTCGAAGACCGGCAAGGTCGGCTTCGTCGGCGGCATGGACATCCCGCTCGTGCGCAAGTTCCAGTGCGGCTTCGAGCAGGGCATCAAATACGCCAATCCCAACGCCGAGCTGATCACCAACATGACCGGCACGACGCCCGCCGCGTGGAATGATCCCAGCCGCGGCGCCGAGCTCGCCAAGGGCCAGTTCGACCGTGGTGTCGACGTCGTCTATGCCGCCGCGGGCTCGACCGGCATCGGCATCCTGCAGGCCGCCAAGGACCGCGGGAAGCTCGGCATCGGCGTCGATTCCAACCAGAACCACCTGCATCCCGGCACGATGCTGACCTCGATGCTGAAGCGCGTCGATCTCGCCACCTACAACAGCTTCAAGGCGGCGCAGGCCGGCACTTGGAAGGGCGGCGTCCAGGTGCTCGGCCTCAAGGACGGCGGCGTCGACTGGGCGCTCGACAAGGACAACGAGAAGCTGATCACGCCCGAGATGAAGGCCAAGGTCGATGCCGCCAAGGCCGACATCGTCTCGGGCAAGATCGTGGTCCACGATTATATGAGCAACAATTCGTGCAAGCCCTGACGCCTGCGGCAGCGGCCATCGAGCTGCGCGGGATCGACAAGTCGTTTGGGGTCGTTCATGCCGTTCGCGGCGTGTCGCTCAGGATCGAACCGGGGACGATCACCGGCATCGTCGGCGAAAACGGCGCCGGCAAATCGACGCTGATGAGCATTCTCTACGGGCTCTATCGCGCCAATTCGGGCGAGATATGGGTCGGCGGCCGGCTAGTCGAGATGGCGAGCCCGCGCGACGCCATCGCCCACGGCATCGGCATGGTCCACCAGCATTTCATGCTGATCGACACTTTCACCGTGCTCGAAAACCTGGTGCTGGGCGCCGAGGGCGGCGCGCTGCTGGCCGGCGGCCTGGCGGTGGCCCGGGCAGAGCTGGCGCGGCTGGCGCGCGACTACGGCCTGTCGGTCGATCCCGATGCCCGCG
Source organism: Alphaproteobacteria bacterium (assembly GCA_947474005.1). Lineage (GTDB taxonomy): Bacteria > Pseudomonadota > Alphaproteobacteria > Reyranellales > Reyranellaceae > Reyranella. The sequence continues at coordinate 32,246 of CANJHI010000006.1, forward strand.
TCGCCGATCTCTCGGTCGGCGAGCAGCAGCGCGTCGAGATCCTGAAGGTGCTGTTCCGCGGTGCGCGGATCCTGATCCTGGACGAGCCCAGCGCAGTGCTGACGCCGCAGGAGACCGATCGACTGTTCGACATCCTGCGAACGCTGAAGGACCGCGGCGTCACCGTCATCCTGATCACCCACAAGCTGCGCGAGATCATGGCGGCGACCGATCGCGTCTATGTCATGCGCCAGGGCCAGATCGTGGCCGAGCGCCGCACCCGCGATACCGGCTCCGAGGAGCTCGCCGAACTGATGGTCGGCCGCAAGGTCCGCCTCGACCTCGACAAGGTGCCGGTGCGGCAGGGCGAGATCCTGTTGCGGACCGAGCATCTCTCGCTGATCGACGATCGCGGCGTGCGGCTGCTCGACGATGTCGGCATCGAGCTGCGCGCCGGCGAGATCGTCGGCATCGCGGGCGTCACGGGCAATGGACAAAGCGAACTCTTGCAGGTGCTGTCGGGCATCCGGGCACCGAGCGGTGGCCGGCTCACGGTCTGCGGCCATACGATCGACACAGGCCATCCCGGCGATCCGGCCCAAATGCGGGAGCTTGGGCTCGCCCATGTGCCGGAGGACCGGCTGCGGCAGGGCATGGTCGCGGCCTTCCAGGCGTCGGAGACGTCGATCCTGGGCTATCAGAACGGGCCGCCGTTCACCCGCAACTATCTGCTCGACGGGCCGGCGGTCGGCGCCCATTGCGCGGAGCTGATGGAACGCTTCGACGTGCGGCCGCGCTCGCCCGGCCTGCGCTCGTCGCATTTTTCCGGCGGCAACCAGCAGAAGCTCGTACTGGCCCGCGAGATCGCGCGCCGGCCCCGGGTGCTGCTGGTCGGCCAGCCGACGCGCGGCGTCGACATCGGCGCCATCGAATTCATCCATCGCGAGCTGGTGAAGGCGCGCGATGCAGGCTGCGCGGTGCTGGTCGTGTCGGTGGAGCTGGACGAAATCCTGTCGCTCGCCGACCGCATCCTGGTGATGTTCGCCGGCCGCATCGTGGGCGAAGTCGAGCCCGGCCGTGCCGACGAGCGCACGCTCGGCCTGATGATGGCCGGCGCCGAAACGGCATGAAGGCACCCGGACGTTCCTTGGCCGGGCCCTTGCCGGGATGGGCGGAGGTGGTGCTGCTGCCGCTGGTCAATATTGCGCTGGCCTTCATCGTCGTCGGCGTCATCGTGGCGATCATCGGCGTCGATCCGTTTCACGCGCTCCGGCTGCTGGTCACCGGTGCACTCGGCTCCTGGGAGTCGATCGGCTACACGCTCTACTACGCCACCAACTTCACCTTCACCGGCCTCGCGGTGGCCGTGGCTTTCCACGCCGGCCTGTTCAACATCGGCGGCGAAGGCCAGGCCTATCTCGGCGGCCTGGGCTGTGGCCTCGCCATCCTGGCGCTCGATCGCTGGCTGCCGGCCTGGCTCATGATCCCGATCGCCATCGCCGCGGCGGCGCTGTTCGGCGCCGCCTGGGCCGCCGTGCCGGCCTGGCTGCAGGCGTGGCGCGGCAGCCACATCGTCATCACCACCATCATGTTCAATTTCGTCGCCTCGGCGCTGATGGTCTACCTGATGGTGAACGTGCTGATCGCGCCGGGATCGATGACGCCTCAGAGCCGCGGCTTCCTGCCGTCCGGGCAACTGCCGGCGATCGCCGGATTGCCCCTCAATCTGTCGCTCGTGCTGGCGCTCGCCTGCTGCGCAGCCGTCTGGGTGTTCCTCTGGCACACGCCCTGGGGCTATGCGCTGCGGACCATGGGCCACAATCCCGAAGCCGCGGTCTATGCCGGCACCAACCTCAGGCGCATGACCATGGTGGCCATGTGCTTCTCGGGCGCGCTGGCGGGCTTCGTCGGCGTCAACGAGCTGATGGGCGTCCATCATCGCATCGTTCTCGATTTCCAGGCCGGCTACGGCTTCGCCGGCATCGCCGTCGCCCTGATGGGACGCAATCATCCCCTGGGAGTCCTGCTCGCCGCGTTGCTGTTCGGCGCGCTGCAGCAGGGCGGCGCCGAACTCGCCTTCGAAATTCCCTCCATCACACGCGAGATGGTGGTGGTGATCCAGGGCCTGATCATCCTGTTCTCGGGCGCGCTGGCGCACCTGCCGCGGCCCTGGCTCCAGCTGCTGTTCGCGCGCCGGGCCCCCTGATGGACGAGGCCTTCTCCTTCGTCTTCCTGATGCTGGCCTCGACGCTCAGGGTCGCCACGCCGCTGGTGCTCTGCGCCATGGGCGGGCTGTTCTCGGAGAAGGGCGGCATCGTCGACGTCGGCCTCGAAGGCAAGATGCTGATGGCGGCCTTCTTTGCCGCCGCCACCGCGTCGGTCACCGGCTCGGCCTGGGCGGGCGTGGCCGCAGCCGTGATTGCGGCCGAAGCGCTGGCGCTGCTGCATGGGCTCGCCTGCATCACCTATCGCGGCAACCAGGTGGTGAGCGGCGTTGCCATCAACATCCTGGCGGCCGGCCTCACCGTCGTTCTCGGGACCGCCTGGTTTGCCCGCGGCGGCCAGACGCCGCCCCTGGTCGGCGACCAGCGGCTGATGCCGCTTTTCCTGCCGGAGGCGGGGGACAACGTTCTGGTCTATGTCGCCCTGCTGTCGGTGCCAGCCACCTGGTGGATCATCGCCCGCACGCGCTTTGGCCTCCGCCTGCGCGCGGTGGGTGAAATGCCGCTGGCGGTCGATGCGGCCGGTCTTTCGGTGGCCTGGCTGCGCTATCGTGCGGTCCTGCTCTGCGGCCTGCTCGCGGGCCTCGCCGGCGCCTATCTGTCGATCGGCCAGAATGCCGGTTTCAGCCGTGACATGACGGCAGGGCAGGGCTTCATCGCGCTGGCGGCCATCATCTTCGGCAAGTGGCGGGCGTGGCCGGCCTTCGGCGCCTGCCTGGTCTTCGGCCTGCTCGACGCCGTCGCCATCCGCCTGCAGGGCGTGCGCCTGCCGGGCCTGGGCGAAGTTCCAGTGCAACTGATCCAGGCCATGCCGTATCTTCTCACCATGTTCCTGCTGGCCGGCTTCATCGGCCGCGCCGTCGCGCCCAAGGCGGCCGGCGTGCCCTACGAGAAAGAGCGCTGAAATGGATGACCTGCTCCACCTGGCGCGCCGCATGATGCTGCGCGCCCACGCGCCCTATTCGAAGTTCCATGTCGGCGCGGCGGTACGTTCCGAAGACGGCACGATCCACGGCGGCTGCAACGTCGAGAATGCCGCCTATCCCGAGGGCCTCTGCGCCGAGGCCGCGGCGATCGCGGCCATGGTGGCGGCTGGCCAGAAGCGCCTCCTGGAATGCGTTGTCGTCGGCCCTGGTCCCGAGGTCATCACGCCCTGCGGCGGCTGCCGGCAGAAGCTGCGCGAATTCGCCGGCGACGAGCTGCCGGTCCATCTCTGCGGTCCCGATGGTCTGCATCGCACGGTGACCCTGGGCCAGCTCCTGCCGATGTCCTTCGGCCCGCACAATATCGGCAAACCATGATTGGTAAGTCATGAGCGACGTGATTGCCCGCGCAGCCCCAGGCTTCCGGCCGAAGGTGGCCGTGGTGCTGGGCTCGGGCCTCGGCGGTTTCGCTGCCGATGTGAAGACGATCGCTACCATTCCCTATGGTGAGCTGCAGGGGTTTCCGCAGACCACCGTCGGCAGCCATGCCGGAAAGCTGGTGCTGGGCCATGTCGGCCCGACGGCGGTCGCCGTGCTGCAGGGCCGCGCGCACTACTACGAACGCGGCCGTGCCGACGAGATGAAAGGGGCCATCGACACGCTGGCCGGCCTCGGTTGCGAGACGCTGCTGCAGACCAACGCCGCCGGCAGCCTGCGGCTCGACATGCCGCCGGGTTCGGCGATGGCAATCACCGACCACATCAACTTCACGGGGGGCAATCCGCTGTTCGGCGAGAGCGGCGACGGCCGGTTCGTGGACATGGTCGACGCCTACGATCCCAAGCTGGTCGCGCAGATGCTGGCGGCGGCAAAGAGCGCCAACATTCTCTGCCATGATGGGGTCTATATCTGGTTCAGCGGTCCCAGTTTCGAAACGCCCGCCGAGATCCGCGCCGCGCGTGTTCTTGGAGCCGATGCCGTGGGCATGTCGACGGTGCCTGAGACGATCCTGGCGCGCCGGGCCGGGCTCAGGGTCGCGGCGCTCTCGCTGATGACCAACTACGCAGCAGGCCTCAGCCGCGACAAGCTCGGCCACGAGCAGACGATCGCCGTGGCGCGTGAGTCCGAGGGCAGGATGCGTCGCCTGCTGCGGCTCTTCCTCGAGCAATACGCCTAGGCCTCATGCTGCCGCAGGAGATCATCCGCCGGAAACGAGACGGCCACGAACTTTCGGCCGGGGAAATCGCCTTCATTGTCCAGGGCATCCACGATGGCAGCCTGAGTGAAGGCCAGGTGGCGTCGTTTGCCATGTCGGTGTTCTTCCGCGGCATGACCGTGCCGGAACGCGTCGCGCTCACGCTCGGTCTCGCGCGTTCCGGGATCACGCTCGACTGGCGCGAAGCAGCTTTGCCCGGACCGGTGATCGACAAGCATTCGAGCGGCGGCGTCGGCGACAAGGTGAGCCTGATGCTGGCGCCCATCGTGGCGGCGTGTGGCGGCTTCGTGCCCATGATCTCCGGCCGTGGCCTTGGCCACACCGGCGGCACGCTCGACAAGCTGTCGTCGATCTCGGGCTACGAGACCCAGCCAGACATCGCGACCTTCCGCCGGGTCGTCCGCGAGGTCGGCTGCGCCGTGATCGGCCAGACCGACGATCTGGCGCCGGCCGATCGGCGGCTCTACGCGGTGCGCGACGTCACCGGTAGTGTCGAGTCGATCCCGCTGCTGGTGAGTTCGATCATGTCGAAGAAGGTTGCCGAGGGCCTCGACGGGCTGGTGATGGATGTGAAATGCGGCTCCGGTGCGTTCTGCGACACCGAGCCAATGGCGCGCGACCTGGCGCAAAGCCTCGTGGCTGTGGCCAACCAGGCGGGCCTGCCCACCATCGCGCTGATCACCGACATGGACCGGGTGCTGGGCCGGGAGGTCGGCAACGCGCTCGAGGTCATGGAGACGGTGGCCTATCTGACCGGCGAAGGCACGCGCGAGCCCCGCCTGCACGAGGTGACGATGGCGCTTGCCGGCGAGATGCTGGCGCTCGGCGCTCTCGTGCCCAGCGTTGCGGCCGGCCGCGCGCGCGCCGAGGCGGCGCTGGCCGACGGGCGAGCGGCGGAAGTCTTCGGCCGCATGGTGGCGGCGCTGGGTGGGCCTGCCGATTTCCTGGAACACTCCGGCCGCTACCTGTCGCGGGCACCGGTGGTCAAGCCGTGCACTGCCCTGCGATCGGGCCATGTCGTGGGCATGAACGCCCGCCAGGTCGGCATCGCCGTCGTGGCGCTGGGCGGCGGCCGCGCCCATGCCGACGATGCGATCGACCCCTCGGTCGGCCTCAGCGAGATGACTGACGTCGGTGTGCCGATCCGAGCCGGCAACCCGCTTTGCATCGTTCATGCCGCCAGCGAGACCGACGCCGACGCGGCCATCACTCTCGTGCGCGAGGCCATCCGTATCGGCGACTCGGCGCCGGCCCATCGGCCGGTCGTCATGGAGCGCGTCGTCCAGTGAGCGCGCCCGATCTGGCGGCTTACGAGCGCGACGGCTTTCTCGTGCTGGAAGGCTTTCTGCCGCCGGCCGACTGCGATGCCCTGCAGGCGCGGGCGGCAGAACTGGTGGCCGCCTTCGATCCCGGCCCGGTGCGCACGGTCTTTTCGGCGCGCGATCAGGGCCATGCCCGCGATCTCTATTTCCAGGAATCGGGTGGGACGATCCGCTTCTTCTTCGAGGAGCAGGCGACGGACCAGCCGGTGCCGCTGGCCCTGAACAAGATCGGCCACGCGCTGCACGATCTCGATCCCGTCTTCGGCCAGGTCTCACGCCAGCCGCGGCTGGCCAGCCTCGCGCACGCACTCGGCTTCGCCCAGCCGCTGCTGCTGCAATCCATGTATCTCTTCAAGCAACCCCATATCGGCGCCGAGGTCGGCTGGCACCAGGACGCGACTTATCTCCATACGCGGCCGTCGACCGTAACTGGTTTCTGGATCGCTCTCGACGATGCCGACCGGGACAATGGCTGCCTGATGGCGCTTCCGGGAGCCCATCGCGGCCCGTTGCGCGAGCGGTTCCTGCGCGAGGACGGCCGGTTGGTCACCCAGACGCTTGACGCCACGCCATGGCCCTCCGTCGCGCCGGTGGCGATCGAGACGCGGCGCGGCACGCTGGTCGTCCTGCACGGCTTGCTGCCGCATGCCAGCGCCCCCAATCGCTCGTCTCGGGCCCGGCACGCCTATGCCTTGCATCTGATCGATGGCAGGGCCGATTATCCAATGGACAACTGGCTGCAACGGCCAGACCTGCCGCTGCGAGGTTTTACGTGATCCCCAAGGTCGAATTGCACTGTCATCTCGAAGGCTCGATCGCGCCTGAACTCGCGCGCGAGTTGGCCGCCCGCAACGGCCTCGACCTGCCCAGCGGGCTGTTCGGGCCCGACGGCCACTACGTGTGGCACGATTTCTGGAGTTTCCTCGCCGCCTACGATCGCGTCTGCACCGTGCTGCGCACGCCGCGTGATTTCAGCGATGTGATCTATTCCTACCTCGCGGGCGTGGCGGCCGAGGGCGCGGTCTATGTCGAGATGTTCTGTTCGCCCGAACGGCCCGCGGCATTGGGTATTTCCTATGCAGCTTGGCTCGAGGCGCTGGTCCAGGGCATCGACCGCGCCGAGCGCGAATTCGGGATCGTCGGACGTATCATCGTCATCTGCATCCGCCATCTCGGGCCTGAGCGCGCCCTGGCAATGGTGCAGGGGATGGTCGCCGAGCCGCATCCCTATGTGGTGGGCTTCGGCATGGGCGGCGATGAGGCGAAGTTCACGCCGGCTGATTTCGCGCCAGCCTACCGGATGGCGCACGAGCAGGGCTATGGTTGCACCGTTCACGCTGGCGAAGTGCTGGGGCCGGAAAGTGTCTGGGCGTCGATCAAGGCCCTGCCGGTGACCCGGATCGGGCACGGCGTGCGGTCGGCCGACGATCCTGTCTTGATGGTGGAACTGGCGCGCCGCGGCACGGTTCTCGAGGTCTGCCCGGGCAGCAACGTCGCCCTGGGATTGTATCCGGATCGGGCATCCCATCCGTTGCATCGCTTGATCGACGCCGGGGTTGCCGTCACCCTCAATTCCGACGATCCGCCGTTTTTCCACACGACTCTCGGCAACGAGTACGACAAGGCCGGCCTCGATCCGGTGGCGCTAAGGCATATCGCACGGACGGCGCTGGAGGCTTCGTTCGCGGATGAGACCATCAAACGGAAACTGTTGAGGGAGATCGGGCCATGATCGCAAGAACCTTCCTGTTGCTGGGCGCTGTCGTTGGCGCAATCCTGTCGTCAGGCATGGCACGGGCCCAGGATGCCTCGCCCCCCAACGACATGCTGCTGGCGACCCTGTGGACCCAGGGTTCGGTCGAATACAAGGGCAATGCGCTCACGGTCTTCGCGTTGGCCCGCATCCGGCTCGACGAGGCGCTGGCCGACAAGAGCTGGACGGCGGCGCCCGTTGAGCAGAAGGGCGACTATCAGGCCCTGCCGCCGGCCGTCATCCTCGACGTCGACGAGACCCTGATCGATAACTCGCGTTATCAGGTCTGGATGCTGAAGAACAACCAGACCTTCAGCACCAAGACGTGGAACCAGTTCTGCGCCGCCCAGGTCTCGACGGCGATCCCGGGCGCGGTCGAATTCACCAAATATGCCGATTCCAAGGGCGTGAAGGTGTTCTACATCACCAACCGCGGGGTGGAGACCGAGAAGGACACGCGCGAGAACATGGCCAAGCTCGGCTTTCCGATGGGCGGCAACGTCAATACGTTCCTGATGCAGAACGGCAAGCCGGAGTGGGGCAGCGCCAAGGGCACGCGTCGCGCCGTGATCACCAAGGATTACCGCGTCCTGCTCAACATCGGTGACAATTTCGGGGATTTCGACGATCGCTATCGTACCGGTGACGCCGAACGCCTGAAGGCCTTCGACTCCGACATGGCCTACTGGGGCCGCCAGTGGCTGATGATCGCCAACCCGACCTACGGCTCGTTCGACACCGCGCCCTACGGCCACGACTTCAAGAAGTCGCGCGAGGAGCAGCGCAAGGCCAAGTGGGATGTGCTGGAGACGTGGGCTGGGCCCACGCCGTAGACGCTAGATCGCCGCTTCGCTCTCGGCGTCGAACAGGTGCAGCCGCTCTGGCTTCAGCGCCAGCTTGAGCTTGTCGTGGGCGCGTACGCGCAGCGTCGGTTCGACGCTTGCCACCATCAAGGCCGGGCCGACGCGCATATCGAGCAGGATCTCGGAGCCGAGCTGCTCGACCACCTCGACGGAGGCCTCGAAGCAATATTCCGGCGCATCGGCAGCGGTCGCAATATGGATGTCCTCCGGCCGGATGCCGAGTGTCGCCTTTTGGCCGGCCTTGGCACGGGCCCGTGCGGCCAACTCCCCTGGTAGTCCGATGCGCAGCCCCTCTGCCTCGGCGAGGGGCTTGCCGCCATTTTCCACCAGGGTGACGTCAGCAAAATTCATGGCGGGTGAGCCGATGAAGCCCGCGACGAAGCGATTGGCCGGGGTGTTGTAGAGTTCCAGCGGCTCGCCGACCTGCTGGACCAACCCGTCCTTCATCACCACCACCCGATCGCCCAGCGTCATGGCCTCGACCTGATCATGGGTGACGTAGACCGAGGTCACGGCCAGCCGCTCGTGCAGCTTTTTCAGTTCGACGCGCATCTGCACACGCAGCTTGGCGTCGAGGTTGGAAAGCGGCTCATCGAACAGGAACACCTTGGGATCGCGCACGATGGCACGGCCCAGCGCCACGCGTTGGCGTTGGCCGCCCGAAAGCTGGCGCGGTTTGCGCTGCAAAAGGCTCTCGATGCCGAGGATGGCGGCGGCGTTGTTGATGCGCTTTTCGATCTCGGCCTTCTCGAACTTTCTCATCTTCAGGCCGAACGCCAGGTTGGAAGCGACGCTCATGTGTGGGTAGAGCGCGTAGTTCTGGAACACCATGGCAATGTCGCGGTCCATCGGCGGCACTTCGTTGACCACCCTGTCGTCGATCCGGATCTCGCCGGTGGTGATGGCTTCGAGGCCCGCGATCATGCGCAAGGTCGTGGTCTTGCCGCAGCCCGACGGTCCGACGAAGACCATGAACTCCTTGTCGCGTATCTGCAGGTCGACGTCCTTGACGACATGGGTGGTGTCGAACTTCTTGTTGAGCTTGTGAAGGCTGACCTCGGCCATGACGCACTACCCCTTGACCGAGCCAGTGAGGCCCGCAACGTAATGTTCGACGAAGAACGAATAGACGATCGCCACCGGGATCGAGCCCAGCAGGGCGCCGGCCATCAGCGGCCCCCAGAAGAACACGTCGCCGCGGATCAGCTCCGAGGTGACGCCGACCGGGACGGTCTTCTGGTCAGGCGAGGACAGGAAGACCAGGGCGTAAATGAATTCGTTCCACGACAGGGTGAAGGCGATGATGCCCGACGACAGGATGCCGGGCACCGCCACCGGAATGATGATGTAGACCATCGCCTTCCAGCGCGAGGCGCCGTCGATGCGGGCGCATTCCTCGAGTTCCTTCGGGATGGCCTTGAAGTAGCCCATCATCAGCCAGGTACAGAACGGGATCAGGAACGTCGGATAGGTCAGGATCAGCGACCACGGCGTGTCACCGAGCTGGAAGTTCCGGATGATCTCCGCCAGCGGAATGAAGAGCAGCGTCTGCGGCACCAGGTAGGTGATGAAGATCGCGGTGCCGAGGCCGCCGGCGTAGGGGAAGTTGAGGCGAGCCAGCGCATAGCCCGCCAGTACGCCGCAGAACAGCGAGATCACTGTCGACACCAGCGCGATGAACATGGTGTTGAACATCCAGCGCGCGAAATTGGTCTCTTCGAACAGATAGAGGATGTGCTCGAACGTCGGGTTGTTGGTCCAGAACGGCATGTAGTTTGGCGCGTTCCACGGCAGGTAGAGTTCGCCGTCCGGCCGGAAGGTCGTGACGATCATCCAGTAGAACGGAAACAGCAGGACGAAGACGAACAGGATCAGCGGAATATTGTAGAAGACCCATCGTCTCCAGAGTGCACCCTCGATCATGGTCAGCGGGTCTCCATGCTCATCGGGGGGCTCATCGGGTTTCAACCCGGCGGATGTAGAGCAGCTGCACAACCACGATGACGAAGAGGAATGGGAACATCGCAAGTGAGATCGCGGCACCTTCGGACAGCAGCCCGGTGCCGATGCCGAGCTGATAGGCATAGGTGGCGAAGAGGTGAGTGGCATTGGCCGGCCCGCCGCCGGTCATGACATAGACCAGCTGGAAGTCGGCAAAGGTCTGGATGACCGAGAACAGCACCACCACCAGGGTGACCGGCATGAGCAGCGGCCATGTCACGTGCCAGAAGCGTGCCCACGGGCGGGCGCCATCGATGGCGGCGGCCTCGTGCAGCTCGGGGCTGATGGTCTGCAGGCCGGCCAGCAGCGTGATGGCGAAGAACGGCACGCCGCGCCAGATGTTGATGATGATGATCGACGTCATGGCGAGGTCGGGATCACCCAGCCAGTTGATGCGGGTGGTGATCAGGCCGAGCTGGAACAGCGACCAGTTGATGACGCTGAAGGTCGGATCGAACATCCACTTCCAGGCGAAGGTCGAGAGCACCGTGGGAATGATGAAGGGCAGCAGGATGAAGGCGCGGATGATCGCCTTGCCCTTGAAGTGCCGGTTGAGCAGGATCGCCAGCCACAGGCCGAGCGCCAGCTTGAACACCGTCGTCACGCCCGTGTACCAGAACGTGTTCCACACGGTCGTGCGGAAGATGCTGTCGTCCCAGATCTTGTGGAAATTCTTCAGCCCGACGAAATGGCCGGGATCGCCGACGCGCGCGCTGCTGAGCGACAGCAGAACGCCTTCGAAGAAGGGGTAGGCGATGAACAGGCCGAGCAGGATCGCGGTTGGCGCCAGGAGCGCCATCGCGAGCCAGCGCTCGTCTTCAAGCTTACGCAACCGCGGGGAGAGCCGTTTGCTCTCCGCCGCCGAAAGTGCTGTCACCGCCATGGACGGCTTACCCTAAACGCAGTTTCCGGGACTTAGACGTAGACTTTCTTGAGCTCGGCTTCGGCCCACTTCATCGCGTCCTCGGCGGGCATGCCCTGCACCGCCTTGGCGTACATGTCGGTGATGATGTACTTCGAAAGGACTTCCTGGGCCTTGGCGTCCGGCGGGCCGGCGTTGCCGATGGCCTGGCCGAGGCGGGCGGCCACCTTGAATGGCGCCATGACCGGATCGACGTCCCACAGCTTGTCGGATTCCCACTTGGCGGTGCACGGTGTCGCGAAGCCCTTCTGCGATTCGAAGAACTTCCTGTAGTTCGCCTCGGTGTGAATCCACTTCAGGAATTCCTTGGCGGCGTCCTGGTTCTTCGAATACTTCATCAGCATGTTCGACTGCAGCAGATGGAAGCCGAACTGTCCCGCCGGGCCCTTGGGCAGGGGGGCGTGCTGGATGTCCTTGTTCATCGGCAGGCCCTTTTCAGTCTTGTACTGATCGGGCTTGCGCAGGGTCTCGATGTAGATCGAGGCGCCGTTCAAGGTAGCGGAGATGGTCTGCGACAGGAACGCGCGATTGTTGTTGGTGTCATCCCAGGCGAGGCCACCTTCGTCCATGCCGTCCTTCCACAGGCCCTGCATGAACTTGATCGACTCAAGCGTTTCCTTGCTGTTGAGTACCACCTTGCCGCTGGCGTCGACTTCCTTGCCGCCCCAAGACCACAAGTACGGATAGGTGAAGCCCGGTGCGTCGCCGAAGGTATGACCCAACGTCTGGCCGAACGGCCGGCCCTTGGCCTTCAGTTTCTTGGCGGCCTCGCGATAGCCGTCCCAGGTGTCGGGGAATTTGGTGACGCCGACCTCGTCGAGCCACGACTTGCGATAGGCGATCATGCCGCCGATCACGGCCCAGGGCATGCCCATATAGACCTTGCCGTTGCTGCAGATCGCTTTTGCGTACGGCAAGATGCCGCCTTCCCGCTTGCCGACTTCCTCAGCGATCGCGCTGACGTCGACGACGCTGTTGGCGTAGAGGTGGGTATAGCTGTTGAACGACATGATCAGGTCGGCGCCGGCGCCCGACTGGATGCCCGCGGTGATACGCGGCTGCAGGTCGTTGCCGTTCACGGTCTCGAGGTTCATTTTGACGCCCAGGGCCTTTTCGGCCTCCGGCATCATTTCCCTCTTCAAAAGCGTATCGGTGGCCGGCACGAAATCGACCCACTTGAGCCAGTGAACCGTTCGCTGCTGGGCGAAGGCCGGCATGCGGCCTGATGCAAGGATGGCGGCCATGCCGCCCATCGACGCCGCGGCTGCGCCGCCGGCAAGCTTAAGCACGCTACGACGCTTCGTTTTGGCCATGATTGTCCTCCCAAGGACTGCCGCCTCGTTGAGCGGCTTCGTTGTATTGCCACCATCGTAGGCATTGGGAGGGTCGCGGCGCAAGCCGAATAGCGAAAGTTCGACTGGCGAATCTTTCCGGCGGGCTTTTCAAACCGGCGGAGGGCTACTCCAGAAGCGACCGCAGCATCCAGGCCGTCTGCTCATGGACCGTGAGCCGCTGCGTCAGCAGGTCGGCGGTCGGCTCGTCGTTGGCCTTGTCGGCGAGCGGGAAGACGCCGCGCGCCGTGCGCGCCACGGCCTCGTGCCCGGTGACCAGGATCCGCACCATGTCCATCGCCTTGGGCGGCGTGGCCGGCACGTCTTTGAGCGAACTCAGCTTGCCGAACTGGGCGTAGGAGCCAGGTGCTGCATGGCCGAGCGACCGGATGCGTTCGGCGATCGGATCCACCGCATTCCACAGTTCGGTGTACTGCGTCATGAACATCGTATGCAGCGAGGTGAACATCGGACCGGTGACGTTCCAGTGGAAATTGTGCGTGGTCAGGTAGAGCGTGTAGGTGTCGGCCAACAGATGGCTGAGGCCGGTGGCGATCTTGCGCCGGTCTGCTTCCGAGATACCGATGGAAATGGTGGGCGCCTGAACGGTCTTTGCCATGTTTGACTCCTGGTTACATCAAGCTTGGATCGACGGTGAACAACTCCTGGGCACGGCCGACGCCGCGCAGTGCGAAGCGGCCGACCGAGACCAGCCGCCCACGGTCGGCCGGCGGCAACGCTTCAGCGAGCGCCGACGACACCAGGACAGGGCGGTCGACCGAGCGGCACATCGAGGCGATGCGGCTGGTCTCGTTGACTGCAGGCCCCACGACCGTGAAGTCGAGCCGGTCGATGCTGCCGACGTTGCCGTAAAAGACCTCGCCGATATGCAGGCCGACGTAGACCGAGGTGACCGGCCGTTCCTCGGCCTGGCGCCGTTCGTTCACCGCCCGCACCTTCTCGCGCATGTCGGCCTCGGCCCTGAGTGCCTTGGCGCTGGCCTCCGCCGGATCCTCGGCGCGGAAGATCGCCAGCGTGCCGTCGCCGATCAGCTTCAGCACCTCGCCGCCGGCCTGATGGATGGCGGTGATGACCGCCTCGGCATAGTCGTTCAGGAGCGGGATCACCTCGTCCGGCTTCGCGGTGTCGGTGATCGTGGTGTAGCCGCGCAGATCGGAGAACCACAGAACGGCGTCGATGCGGTCGGCGACGCCGCGCGAGATGCGGCCGCTCAGCACGCGTTTGCCGGCATCACGTCCGAGATAGACCTCGACCAGCGTGCCGGCGACGCGCGCAAGTGCTGCGGCCTTGATGGCGAGCGCCAGCGGCGGCACCAGGCGGCGCAACGCCACCATGCCGGCGTCGCTGAAACCCTCGGGATGGCGTGTCATCCAGGACGAGTAGACGCAATCCATTTCACCGATGGCGTTGTCGTCGGCGAAGCGGTGGACGAAGACGAGGTAGTCAGTGTGGCCGGCATCCTTCATCTCCTGTATGGCCGGGAAATCGGCAGCGTCGCCGAAGCCGATGCGCCGGCGCAGCTCCTCCTCGCCGGTCTGCAGGAGATGGTAGAATGGGCTGCGCTGCCACGTTTCGGCGCCCGCGCCCTGATCGCTGCGGCCATACTCGACCATCGGCGCGTCGTCCGATTCGTCGTCGCGCCAGCGGAAGACGCGGCCTTCATGGACGGGATGCAGCGTGTCGATGAGGGCCATCGCGCGCGACACTTCCAGGCCGGCGGCGCGGCACTTCTCGCAGAACTCGCGCAGCAGGTTCTCTTCTGCCACGCCGGCGAGGCCGCGGCGAACCACCCAACCGGCGATACGGACGATGTCGGCGTCTTTCATGGGACCACGGTCCCTATCAAATAATGCGGTCGCGGAAGTGGCAAGCGGCCAGATGGCCCGGCGCGACGGCCTCCAGGAGCGGCACCTCGGCCGTGCACAGATCGGCCTTCATCGGACAACGCGGGTTGAAGTGGCAGCCCGGCGGCGGATTGAGGGCGCTCGCGATCTCGCCTTTGGCCTTTGCTCCGGCGACTGTGGCGGCGGCGCGATGGAACGGGTCGGGGATCGCGGCAATCAGCGCGCGGGTATAAGGATGGCGCGGGTCCTCGAAGATCTCCTGCCAGCCGCCCTGTTCGACGATGCGGCCGAGATACATCACCGCCACCCGGTCGCTCACATGCTCGACCACGCCGAGGTCGTGGCTGATCATGATGTAGGCCAAGCCCATCTCGTCCTTGAGCTCGAGCAGCAGGTTGATGATCTGGGCGCGGATCGACACGTCGAGCGCCGACACCGGCTCGTCGCAGATCACCAGCTTGGGCTTCAGGATCAGGGCGCGGGCGATGCCGATGCGCTGACGCTGGCCGCCGGAGAATTCGTGCGGATAGCGGTCGGCATGCTCGGGCCGGAGGCCGACCTTGGCCATCATGTCGATGACGCGCGCCTCGACCTCGGCCTTGTCACCGACGCCGTGCAGGTGCAGCGGGTCGGCCAGCGTGCGGCGCACGGTCTGGCGCGGGTTGAGCGAGGCATAGGGGTCCTGGAAGACCATCTGCACCGTGCGCGCCATCTCCATGCGGTCGGGCGGCGTGTCGCCCGAAATCCGTTGGCCGCCGACGTGGATGCGGCCCTGCGTCGGCAGCAGCAGGCCCATGATGGCGAGCGCCAGGGTGGATTTGCCGCAGCCCGACTCGCCTACGAGGCCCAGGCACTCGCCGGGCTTCACATCGAGGGTGACACCGTCCACGGCCTTCAGGGTCTTGATGCCGCCGGCCAGCATGCTGCCGACCTTGAAGTGGACGGCGAGGTCGTCGAGCGAAAGCAGCTGCTCAGCCATGGTGATGGCACCTCACCAAGCCGTCGGCCGGCAGCGACGTCGCCTCGGGGACGATCGTGCGGCAGATGTCGGTGACTGCGGGGCAGCGTGGATTGAAGCGGCAGCCGGCCGGGTAGGCCTGGATCGACGGCACGACGCCGGAGATCTCGGTCAGCCGCTGGCGGCCGTGCCGGGCGCGTTCGCCGAGGCGCGGCAGGGAATCGATCAGGCCTCGCGTATAGGGATGGCTGGGGGTAGCGAAGATGGCGTCGGCGACCTGGCTTTCGATGATGCGGCCGGCATACATCACAGCGACGCGGTTGCACATGTTGGCGACCAGCCCGAGGTCGTGGCTGATCATCAGGATCGCCGTACCCTTGGCAGCGCACAGCTCAGCCATCAGGTCGATGATCTCGGCCTGCACCGTGACGTCGAGCGCCGTGGTCGGCTCGTCGGCGATCAGCAGGTCGGGACCGCAGGCGAGCGCAATGGCGATCATCACGCGCTGGCGCATGCCGCCTGAGAGCTGGTGCGGATAGTCCCTGATGCGCCGCTCCGGTGAGGGCACGCGGACCTGGCGCAATGCCTCCTCGGCGCGGTCCATGGCCTCGCGCCACGACGCGCCCTGGTGCAGCACGAACATCTCGGCGATCTGGCGGCCGACCGGCGACAGCGGATTGAGCGCCGTCATCGGCTCCTGGAAGATCATGGCGATGCGCTTGCCGCGCAGCCGGCGCATCTCGGCGGCCGACGCGTCCTGGATCTCCTCGCCGTCGAGCACGATCCTGCCGCCGCCCAGCGACAGCGGCCGGCGCAGCAAGCCCATGACGGAGAGCGCGGTGATGCTCTTGCCGCAGCCCGATTCGCCCACCAGCCCGAACGCCTCGCCGCGGCCAATCTCGAAGGAGACGCCCTCGACCGCATTATAGGTGATCCCGTCGCCCGCCAGCGCGATGCGCAGATCGTCGACCTTGAGGAGGGGCGTGGTCATGCGCGGCCGTCAGTTCCGTCGTGTCGTCGACTGCGGGTCGAAGATGTCGCGCAGGCCGTCGCCCAGGAGATTGAGCCCGAGCACGGTGAAGAAGATGGCGAGGCCGGGGAAGACCGACAGCCACGGCGCGGTCGTGATCTGGTCGCGCGCCTCCGACAGCATGCTGCCCCAGCTCGGGAACGGCGGCCGGATGCCGAGACCGAGGAACGACAGCGCAGCCTCGGCCAGGATCGCGCCGCCCATGCCGAGCGTGGCGATCACGATCAGCGGTCCCAGGATGTTGGGCAGCACCTGGGTGAACATGATGCGGAGATCGCCATAACCCAGGATGCGCGCGGCCTGGACATAGCCCTGGCTCTTGAGCGACAGCACCTGGGCGCGGGCGATGCGACAGGAGTAGGACCAGCTGGTGAGGCCCAGGGCGATCACCAGGCTCACCAGGCCGGGCCCGAGGATCGCCATGATGGCGAGCGCGAAGACCAGCGAGGGGATCGCCAGCATCAGGTTGGTGAGGCCGCTCACCAGGTCGTCCCACCAGCCGCCCCAGTAGCCAGCGGTCAATCCAAGCGTGACGCCGATCAGGCTGTTGCAGATCTGGCTGATGATGCCGACGCTCAGCGATATGCGGGCGCCATAGACGATGCGCGAATAGATGTCGCGACCCTGCGCGTCGGTGCCGAAGGGATACTCCCAGCACGGCGCGATCTCGGCGTTCATCAGGTTGGCGTCCATCACCGGATCGGTGAGCGCGATCCACGGCGCCAGGATGGCCGCGGTGATGGCGATGGCGACCAGGCCGCCGCCGATCCACAGCGACGTGCCACCTTTCAGCCTGAGCCGGGGCAATTTGATCGCCAAACTCATCGAAACGTGCTCATCGGTAGCGAATCCTCGGATCGATCACGACGTAGGCGAGATCGACCAGCGTGTTGATGACCAGGAAAAACAGAACGATCATCAGGATGCACCCTTGGACCGTCGGCATGTCGCGCTGGAACACCGAGTCGACCATCAGCGATCCGACGCCGGGCCAGGCGAACAGCTTCTCGACCACGACTGCCTGGCCCATCAGCGAGCCGAACTGCAAGCCGACGATGGTGATGACGAGGACCAGTGCGTTGCGCAGCACATGCCATTTCACGACGAGGCGCTCGCTCATGCCCTTGCTGCGTGCGGTGCGGACGAAGTCGGCATTGAGCACGTCGAGCACGGCGGCGCGCGTGGTGCGGGCCAGCAGCGCCATCGGGCCGACGCCGAGTGCAATCGCGGGCAGGATGAGGTTGCGCAGCCCGCCGTCGCCGTAGCCGAAGCTCGGCAGCCACTGGAGTTTCAGCGCAAACAGGTACATCAGCATGAGGCCGAACCAGAATTGCGACAGTGAAAGGCCCGAGATGGCGCCGACCATCGAGGCGGTGTCGATCAGGCTTCCTGGTTTGAGGGCGGCGAGGAAGCCAAGGGTCACGCCGACCAGGATGGCGAAGGTCATGGCGGCCAGGACCAGCTTCAGCGACGGCCAGATCCGCCCGCTCAGCATCTTAGTGACCGGCTCGCGCGTGCGGAAGGACGTACCGAGGTCGCCCATGACCGTATTGCCGACGTACTTGGCGAAGCGCTCGAGCAGCGGGTCGTCGAGCCCCATCTCCTTGCGCATGCGCTCCATCACCGCCGGATCGATGGTCGAGCGCCCGTCCTCGTTCATGCCCGAGATGAAGCTGCCCGGCAGGACGGAGAACAACAGGAACACGAGCGCCACGACGGCGAGCATCGTCGGAACGATGTTGGCGAGGCGGCGGCCGAGGACGAGAAGCATTTACGAGGACTCTAAAAGGTCCCTCGCCGACACTCGGGATGACAACGTCGGCGTCATCCCGGGCATCGCGAGGGATCCTTTACTTTCTGCTGCGGCTACTTGGCCGGCGAGCTGGCATCGACCCAGATGTCTTCGGGATACTGATGCGTGATCTCGGTCGGATTGGCCTGCAGGCCGTGCACCCACGGCTGATAGGCCATCACCGCCTTGTTGTAGTTGAAGAACCACACCGGCGCTTCTTCGTAGAGCAGGTTGTTGGCCTTCTTCAGGAGTTCGTCGCGCTTGGCCATGTCGCCTTCCTGGGCGGCATCGTCGAGCAGCTTGTCGAACTCCGGACTCTTGAAGCCCGTGTAGTTGCAGGCCGTGCGCGGCGTCTTGGAGTAGTAGCAGCGCAGCGTCGCAAGCGAGTCGGGGCCGGTCAGGTTCGAGCCGATGTAGGCCTGATGATCGCCCTTCATGGCGATCTCGGTAAGCACCGTGACCTCGACCAGTTTCGGCTTCACCTTGATGCCGACCTTGGCGAGCATGGGGATCACCGCTTCGACGATCGGCAGGCCCCAGCTCTCGTTCTGGCTGGTCGTCCATTCGAACTCGAAGCCGTTGGGATAGCCGGCCTCGGCCAGCAGCTTCTTGGCCTTCTCCGGATCGAACGGATAGGGCTTCACCGTCTTGTCGAAGGCGGCCGACGAGGGCGGCAGCCAGCTCGTGGCGCGATAGGCCTTGTCCTTGACCAGTCGCGAGATGATCAGGTTGGCGTCGATCGCGTAGTTGATCGCCTGGCGCACCCGCTTGTCCTGGAACGGCTTGATGGATTCGTGATTCATGACCATCGCGCGGGTGAACATCTCGGCCACTTCCAGGATGCCCTTGGAAAGCTGCGGATCGGCGCGGTAGGCGACGTACTGGGCCGGTCCCAGGATCGAGGTGTCGATCTCCTTGTTGCGGAAGGCGACGTCGCGTGCGGCGGCTTCGGCCATGATCAGCACCTCGAGCTTGTCGAGGTAGGGCTTGCCGGGCTTGTAGAACTTGTCGAAGCGCTCGGTCGTGACGCGCGAGCCGGGAATGTGTTCCTTGAACTTGAACGGCCCGAGGCCGACTGGATTGGAGGCGAAGTTGCCCTTCTCGACCTCCTCCTTGGGCAGGATGGCGGTCGTGCCAGCGAAGAAGTAGTAGCCCGGATCGACGCGGTCGGTGATCGTCATCTCGAGCGTGAAGTCGTCGATCTTCTTCAGGCCGGAGATCTCCTTGGCCTGGCCCTTCTCGACGTCGACCGCGCCCTTGATCAGGCGGACGTAGCGCGCGCCGGGATAGCCCTTGCTGCCGTCCATGATGCGCGTGAACGAGAAAATGATGTCGTCGGCCGTCATCTTGCGGCCGTTGTGGAAGAAGGCGTCGTCGCGCAGCTTGTAGGTATAGGTAAGGCCGTCGGCCGAGACCGCTACCGACTTGGCGAGCTCAAGCTCGAGCTTGTTGGCTGCCGTGTTCCAGTTATAGAGCGTGCGCTGGATCGCCTTGCTGACGATGTCGTCCTGGGCGCGCGGCGTCACGTGCGGGTCGAGGCTGCCGAAGCTCGCGGCATAGGGTGCCGTCATCCGGATCGAGCCGCCCTTGCGCGGCGTGTCCTGAGCCTCAGCGGCTGCCGCTCCGAGAGCGGCCACCGCCGCCGCGGCGAGCCAAACCAGTTTCCGCATGAACCATCCCCTTCGAACATTGTCGTTGCGCGGTATTCCATCGTGGTTGCGGCCCTCGCGCAAGAGGGCAGAGCTTTATGGACGCTTTGCAAGGAGCGCGCCATGATTGCCGATCCCGGATCGGACAAGAGCCTGATGAGCGGAGGACATCGATATGAGTGCGCTGCCCAATTGCCTCCTGATCGTGACCGCCGAAGTCGATGCCGAGGTCGAGGCCGATTGGAGCCGTTGGTACGACGATGTCCACCTGCCCGATGCGCTCGCCTGTCCCGGCGTTCTGGCCGGCCGCCGCTACCTGTCGACGGGCGAGATCGCCGAAAGCGAGCGCGGCCAGAGCAGCCGCCGCCGTGCCACGCTCTACACCACGGTCTACGAGCTCGACTCGCCCGCCGCCGTTGAGACAAAGGAATTCACGGCGATGCGAGGCTGGGGCCGCTTCGCACCCCACGTCCGCTCGCAGACGCGCGTCGTGGTCGGTCTCCGCTGAGGCGCTTTGTCTAGGCCGGCACGCAATAGCCGTCGCGCCTGGGATCGCAGCCGCCGGTGAAGATACCGGTCTCCGGATCAATCGCGACGCCCTGCATGCCGCCCACCTTCATGGTCCAGTCGGGCCCACTGGTGAGGTCGTGGCCGCGCTTGCGCAGTTCGGCATGGACGTCAGCTTCGACGCGCGACTCCAGCAGCACGGCGCGGCCGTCGGTGAGCCGCGCGCGCGGTGCCTCGATCGCCTGCTGCAGCGGCAGGCCGAAATCGACGTGCTGCACCATCGCCTGCGGCTGGGTCTGCAGGATGCCGTAGCTGCCCGGCGTTCCCAGCGCCAGGACAGGCGCGCCGTCTTTGGTCGAGATCGACGGCGCCATGCACATCGGAAGCTGCTCGCCCGGCTTCACGCGGTTGGGGCTCGCCGGGTTCACGTCGGCCCAATAGAGGAAGTTATTCAGGCAGATGCCGGTGCCCGGCACCACGATGCCGGAGCCGAAGACACTGCCCAGGCTCTGCGTCAGGCAGAGGAGATTGCCTTCGCTGTCGGCGATCGAGAACGACGTCGTGTGGCTCTCGTCCACAGCCGAGACGGGCTGCGGCGATGGCGTCCACTGCTCGGTCGGGCCATCGACCGGCTTGCCGTCGCGCACGCGGGCGCGCAGCGTCTCGACATGGCTGTCGGAGAGAATTTCCGCCAGCCGCTGCGGTGCGGGCACGCCGGTGGCGATGCGCACGCCGGCGGCGAGACGGATGGCGCGCAGGACGGTGTCGACATGCTCCGTCGAGTTGCGCTTCATCGCAGCAAGGTCGAAGCCTTCGAGGATGCGCAAGGTCAGCAGGAACTGGAAGGCCTCGCAGGGTGGCGGCGGCACGTGGATGGTGCGGCCGCGATAGGTGATGGCCACCGGATCGCGCCACGTCGCCTTGGCGGCCATCAGGTCGTCCATGACCATGCAGCCGCCGAGCTCAGTCAGCCGCTCGAGGATCTTCTTACCGAGCGCGCCGCCGTAGAGCAGGCCCGGTCCTTCAGTGGCCAGCGCCTCGAGGGTGCGCGCAAGGTCGGGCTGCTTCAGCACGAAGCCCGGCTTCACCGTGCCGGCGCCTGCCGTGTAGACGCGCGACCACTCGGGATGCAGCGCCTTGTGGCCCGCGAGCTCGCCCGCCACGCCCTGGATCTCCTCGAGATTGAACTCGATGAGCTGGTAGCCGTCGCGCGCGATGGCGATCGCCGGGGCGAACAGTTCGGGCAGCTTCTTCTTGCCATGCGTCGCGTTCAGCTCGCACCAGCCGGCGAGGTTGCCCGGTGCGCCGACCGCCAGCGCGCCGCGCTGGAGCTGGCTGCGGTTGCTGAGCTTGTCGACGGGGAAGTTCTTCGAGATCGGCCCGACGAAGTCGAGCGTGCGCACGCGCTTTTCCTTGGCGATGTAGCAGGTCGCCACGCCGCGTCCGGCAAGTCCCGACATATAGGGCTCGACGACGTTCAGCGCCGCCGCGGTGGCAACCGCGGCGTCGAAGGCGTTGCCGCCATTGGCCAGGATGCGCGCACCGGCGGCGGCTGCCAGCGGATGGGCTGCCGCGACCATTCCGTGGCGCGATGTGATGGTCGGACGCTTGCCGTGCTGCAACATATGATGTCTCTCCCCTGGGGCCGGCGGATCGTGCCGTCTCTTTCGCGCCTCGACCAGCGCCAATTGCGCATCGGTGCCCGCACTTGCATAAATGCCGGCATGACGATCAGCCGGCGTAGAGCCTTGACGATTCTCGCCACAACGTCAGTGGCCGTGGCTTCAGTGAGAGCCGCCCCTGCACGTGCCCAGGCCTGGCCCGCGAAGCCGATCACCATTGTCGTGCCCTATGCCGCGGGCAGCGCCACCGACACCTTGACCCGCATCATGGCGGAACGGCTGGCGCCGCGACACTGGCCGAGCGCATCGGCGCGGACATCACCTACATCCCCTACAAGGCGGCGCCCCAGGCGATGGCCGACCTGTTGTCGGGCCAGATCGACATGACTTTCGCCGACGTTGCCATTGCTGTGCCGCAGATCAAGGCGGGCAAGGTGCGGGCACTGGTGCTGCCTTCCGACCAGCGCTCGCCGCTGATCCCCGACGTGCCGACCTTCCAGGAGGCGGGACTCGGCCAATTCGCACTCGATGCCTGGTTCGTGCTGATGGCGCCGGCCAGGACGCCGCCCGAGATCGTGGCGCGGATCGACAAGGCGGTGCAGGAGATCGTGGTCGATCCCGAAGTAGTGGAGCGCCTGCGCGGCATCTCGTTCCAGCCCCGGCGCATGCCGCCGGACGATATCCGTCCCTTCATCAAGTCGGAGATCGAAAAGTGGGGCCGCCTGTCGAAGGCCGCCGGCATCGAGAAAGAATAGTCATGACTGACGCCAAACGACTTGAATTCGGCTGGTTCCTGCCGACCGCCGGCGACACCACGGCCTATGGGCTGGCGAGCGCACAGATCGCGCCCTCTCTGCCGCTGTTCGACAAGGTCGTCGCGGCGGCCGAAGCGGCGGGCTTCGAATATATGTTGGTGCCGGTGCAGACCGCCTGTTGGGAGGCGTGGATTTCCAGCGCCATGATGGTGGCGCGCTCGAAGTCGATGCGCATGCTGGTGGCGGCGCGGCCCAGCTACATCAATCCGGTGCTGCTGGCCAAGATGATCTCCGCCTTCGACCAGCTCTCCGGCGGCCGCATCTGCATCAACCTGATCGCGGGCCAAAGCGAGGCCGAGAATGCCTCCGAGGGCGTCAAGTGGGGCAAGGAAGAGCGCTACGAGATCATGGACGAGGAGGTCTCGATCCTGAAGGCGCTGTGGACCACGCGCGGCCCAGTGAACTTCGATGGCAAGTTCTATCAGCTGAAGGGCGCGCAGATCCGGCCTTATCCGTTGCAGCAGCCCCATCCGCGCTTCTATCTCGGCGGCGGTTCGAAACAGGCCTGGGAGATTTCGGCCAAGCATTCCGACGTTCATCTCTTCTGGGGCGACACCTACGAGCGCATCCGCGCCAACATGGCCGAGATCAAGGCGATGGCGGCGCGCCATGGCCGCGAGAACGACATCGGCTTCGGCATGCGCCTGCAGATCGTGTGCCGGCCGACCGAGAAAGAGGCCTGGGACTTCGCGCACGGGCTGATCGAGCATGCGAGCGAAGCGCAGAAGGCGTTCGTCAAGGAGCGCTTCGCCACTTCGGAGGCCAACCGCCGTGTGCGCGAGCTGGCGGCGATCGGCGAGACCATCGAGAAGAACCTGTGGACCGGCATCACCCAGGTGCGGCCGGGCGCCGGCATCGCCGTGGTCGGCGATCCCGAGCAGTGCGCCGACACGCTGCAGAAGTTCATCGACCTCGGCTGCCATTCCTTCTGCCTGTCGGGCTATCTGCACGACGAGGAGGCCGAGCGCTTCGGCAAGTGGGTGATGCCCCTCCTGCGCGAGCGCAACCGCGAGCGCATGCTGGCGGCTTAGATCACGCCACGTTTCCTGAGGTCGGCGATGTCGGCCTCCGACTTGCCGAGCACCGTCCGTAATACATCGTCAGCGTCGGCGCCGAGCAGCGGCGCAGGCTTGGCGGAATCGATCGGCGTGCGCGAATAGCGGATGGGATTGCCGACGACCGGTGAGCGCTTGCCGGTCGAGCCGGCCGCGGGCTCGACGACGAGGCCGCGCGCCGCGATCTGCGGGTCGGCAAACACCTGGTCGAGGTTGTTGATCGGCGCGGCCGGGATGTTCACCCGGTCGAGGGCCGCCAGGATATCGGCCGATGGGCGTCCTGCGATCAGCGGTACGATGATGTCGAGCAGTTCCTTGCGAAGTGCCACACGCCCACTATTGGCGGCAAAGCGCGGATCGGTGGCGAGGTCGGGACGTCCCAGCACCTCGGCAAAGCGGGCGAACTGCATGTCGTTGCCGACGGCGATCACGATATGGCCGTCCAGCGCCGTAAACGCCTGGTAGGGCACGATGTTGGGATGGGCATTGCCGTGGCGTCCCGGCACCTTGCCGGAGGCGAGATAACCCGATGCCTGATTCACCAGGGTGGCGATCTGCACGTCGAGCAGGGCGAGATCGATGTGCTGGCCGAGGCCGCTGTCGCGCCGTTCCATGAGCGCCGCCAGGATCGCGTTGCTGGCGTAGAGGCCGGTGAGGAGGTCGGCGGTGGCCACACCCACCTTCATCGGCTGTCCATCGGGCTCGCCGGTCACGCTCATCAGGCCGCCCATGGCCTGGACCATCAGATCGTAGCCGGCGCGAAAGCGGTGCGGGCCGGTCTGGCCGAAGCCGGTGATCGAGCAATAGACCAGGCGCGGATTGCGCTGGGCCAGAGTGTCGTAGTCGAGGCCGAGCTTCGCCAGGCCGCCGACCTTGAAGTTCTCGACCACGACATCGCATTCGGCGGCGAGGTCGGCCACGAGCATGCGGCCTTCCGGCGTCTCGAAATCGACGGCGATCGAGCGCTTGCCGCGGTTGGTGCAGAGGAAATAGGCGCTGACGCCGCCTGGCTTGCCGTCGCCATCGACGAAGGGCGGGCCCCAGCCGCGCGTGTCGTCGCCGCTGCCCGGACGCTCGACCTTGATCACCTCGGCGCCGAGATCGGCCAGGAGCTGCGTCGCCCACGGGCCGGCCAGAACGCGGGTGAGGTCGAGGATGCGCACCGATTGAAGCGGCAGGACCATGGATCTCCCCCTGTTCGGGCCAACCTCGTTGCCCGCGCTATTCATAGCAATTCCTTTCTGATATCGCCGATCATTCCACTTTTCACATGAGTGCCATGGCGACCCATGCCCTGCCGGATCTGAGCGCCCGCCAGCTCGAAGCCGTCCTCGCGGTGGCTGAGTACGGCAGCTTCATCGCCGCCTCGGCGCGCCTGCGCATCTCGCAGCCGGCGCTGACGCGGACCATCAAGCGGGTCGAGGCGGCGCTCGGCGTGCGGCTGTTCGAGCGCAGCACGCGGCATGTCCAGATCACGCCGGCCGGCCGCGAGTTCGTGGCCGTGGCCGAGCGCCTGCTGAACGACCTTCGGCTCACCGTGCGCAACCTCCGCGAGGTGGCTGAGGAGCAGCGCGGACGCCTCACCCTTTCCTGCATCATGTCGGTGGCGAGCGGCGTGCTCCCGCTGCTGCTCGCGACCTATCGCGCCGACCGTCCGGGCATCGAAATCCAGGTGCGCGAGGGCGTGCATGGCAGCGTGCTCGAGGACGTGCGCAGCGGCGGCGCCGATCTCGGCCTCTCCTATGTCGACGACCTGCCCGATGCGGTCGAGGGCATTCCGCTGCAGCGCGAGACTTTTAGCGTGGTGGTGCCGAAGCGTCACCGTCTCGCTGCGCGGCAAAGCCTCGCCTTGGCCGAACTCAAGGACGAGCCGATGGTGGCGCTGCCGTCCGACTCTCGGACACGGCGCACGATAGATGCCGCCGCCTCGACCGCCGGCCTTTCGCTGCGTCAGGTGGTGACGGTGGGCCAGTTCGCCACCTTGATGGGCTGCGTGCGCGCGGGCGTCGGGCTCGCGGTCGTGCCGACCGGCGCGACCGGCTTCTTCCTCGGCCGCGACCTGCGCGCCATTCCGGTGAGCGAACCCCGCCTGTCGCGGCGGCTGGGGCTCATCATGCTGCGCGAGCGCGAGCCGTCGCCAGCGGCTTCAGGGTTCATGGCGCTCGTCCGCCGGACCTGGCCGAAGCCCAGCCGGCTTTGATACACATTATGCAATAATGAAGGCTATCAGGTTGAGATTGGCATAGGCGTCGAGAAGACTATCCTTGAATTTGAAGAGGGCCGCCCCGTGCAACTGGCTTCCAAGACCTACGACGCCAACGATATCTCCGCCGTCCAGGAGCTGTATCACAGCAGTGGCTGGACCGACGGCCTGCCGATCGTGCCGCCGACGGCGGACGCCGTCCAAGCCTGCCTCGAATGGGCGATGATGCCGCCCGACCAGCTGATCGGCATCGAGCCGGTGCGCGGGCTCGCGATCACCGCCGAGAAATTGGCGATCAACGCCGTCATGGCCGGCTGCCTGCCGATGCATTTCCCCGTCGTGGTCACCGCCTGGATGGCCATGATGCAGGACGAGTTCCTGATGCACGGCGCCACGGCGAGCACCGGCGGCTGCGCCGTCCTGGTCGTCTTGAACGGCCCGATCCGCCTGGAGCTCGGCGCCAACGGCACTTTCAATGCGCTGGGCAACAGCGATCGCGCAACCGCTGTCATCGGTCGCGCGGTTCGGCTCTGTTTGATCAATCTGATGGACGTGCGTCCGGGCGTCATCGACCGCTCCACGCTGGGGCATCCCGGCAAGTACAGCTACTGCCTGGCCGAGGACGAGGAGGATTCGTCATGGCTGCCGTTGCATGAACAGCGCGGCGTCGAGCGCGCGGCATCGGCCGTCACCGTGATGGCGGCGGGCGCGCCACGCCAGATCATGAACGAGTGGACGACCAAGCCCGAGGAGATTCTCGAAACCTTCGCCGCCGAGATGCGCGCCAATCTGCGGCACTACTCCATTCATCCCGGCAACTATGCCCTGATCATTCCCAAGCAGTTGCGCGAGCATCTGCAGGCCGCGGGCTGGACCAAGACCGACATCGCCACCTTCATCCACGAGCGCGCGCGCATTCACCGCCGCGAATGGGCCGAGGTCGGCAAGGGCGCGGTCGTGCGTGACCGTGGCGACAGCGTCTATCCGGCGATGGAATCGCCCGACCAGCTCCTTGTCATCGCGGCGGGCGGCCCGGCCGGCGGCTTCGGCGCGGTCATTCCGCCCTGGCTCGGCAACAAGAGCCATGCCGTGACGCTGCCGCTCGGCGTCTGCATCGATTGCGAACCGCCAAAATAGTAACGAAGAGGCACACCATGACTTTCCGCGTTCTCGATCCGACGACCGAAAAGGCCCCGCCCGCCGGCAGGCTCGCGCCGCGCCTCGACACGCTCGAGGGCAAGACCATCGGCTTCATCTCCAACGGCAAGGAAGGCACCAAGGGCTTCTTCAAGCACCTCGACCAGATGCTGCGCGAGGAGTACGGCGTCGCCAAGGTCGTGAGCCGCACCAAGTCCAACTACAGTGCGCCCGCCGACAAGCACATCGTCGACGAGATCAAGGGCTGGGACGCCGTCGTCTCCGGCCTCGGGGATTGAGGCAGTTGTTCATCGTGCAGTCTGCACGACTCAGTGACAGCCGAGCGCCTGGGGGTTCCGGCCTTCAGCGTGATGACCGCCCGGTTCGAGAGCGCGGCCGAGATGATGAGCCGCGTGCTGGGGATGCCCGACTACGCCTTCGCCACGATCGGCCATCCCGTCAGCAGCGCCACCGACGAGGGCCTGCGCGCCATGGCCAGGACCGCCATCGAGCAGGGTTTTAAGCTGCTGTTGCGGCCGTAGAGCGGGGTTTTCGGACGCAACCTTTCGTCGGCGCAGGCGTTGTGCTGACATGAAACCAATTGCCGTCCTGGGCGTCCTCCTGATCGCGATAGGCATTGCGGGTCTGGTGATCGCCAACATCTCCTTCACCGAGAAGAAGGTGGTCGTCGACGCCGGCCCGCTCAAGATAACGGCCGATCAGCAGCGCAATATTCCGATCCCGACCATCGCCGGCGTGATCGCCGTCGTCGTCGGCGCCGGCCTGCTGTTCTACGGCCGCAAGGCCCGCAGCTAGGGCAGTTCGAGCCGGACCGCGACGGCTGCACTGGCAATCACCGCCGGGTCGTTGTTGTCGGGGTCGGCGACGTCGAGCCCGCCCTTCACGACTTTCACCGTGACGATGCCGTGCGGCAGCGATGCGCGCACTTTGTCGACGTCGACCCGGTCGGGTTGCTGCACGCCGATCGTCACATCGACGAACATGTCGGTCTTCGGGTTGACCCCGAGCGTGCGGATCATCGCCAGCGAGGAATGATGGAGCGCGTCCTGCACGGCGCGGAGCGCGGCCTTGGTGTAGTCGCCACCGTGCAGGTCGTTGCCGGTGCCGAGTTCGAGGATGACGCGTTTGGCGGCCATGTTCCTGCTCCCGCTTACAAGTCGAGCCGGACGATGGCGGCCGCCTGGGCGATCACCGTCGTGTCCGTGCCGGCTTCGTTGGGAATTTCGAGGCCGCCCTCGAACACCTTCACCGTTCCGGTGCCGTGCGGCAGCACCGCCAGCACCTGGGCCTTGTCGACCTGGTCAGGTTTGGGAACGCCGATCAGAACCTCGACCTGCATGTCGTCGCTCGACTTGCCCAACGCCGTGGCGACGGTGAGCGAGTTGTGCCACAGCGCGTCCCTCAAGGCGCGTACCGCGGCCTTGGTGTAGTCGCCGCCGCGGATATCGGTGCCCATGCCGATCTCGAGGGCGACCTTCTTCAGCGTCATGACTTCCTCCTCTAGGACTTCGCGCTCTAGGACTTGGCGAGGCCTGCCTTGATGAGCAGCGGCTTCACGTCGACATAGTATTTCTCGGCGAAGGCGCGGAACTCGGCGGGATTCTTGTCCCACGGCACCTGGATGAACTTCGCGAGATATTCCGTGACCTTGGGTTCGGTCGAAGCCTGCTTAAAAGCCTGATAGATCGACTCGACGATCTCCGGCGGCATGCCCTTGGGGCCGAGCAGCCCGTAGGGGCTCTGGCCCACGACTTTTACGCCGAGCTCGGTCATGGTCGGCACGTCCTTGTAGCGCGGGATGCGCTGCTCGGTGGCGAAGGCCAGGATGCGGCACTTGCCGTCGTCGACGAACGGTGCCCATTGCGCGGCGTCGGCGATGAACTGGATCTCGCCGCCCATTAGCGCCTGCATCCATTCCGCGCCGCCCTTGTAGGGAACGTGGGTGAACTTGGCGCCGGTGGCCTGCTCGACCTCGATCATCATGAGCTGGCCGGTGCCGCCCACGCCCGAGGTGCCGTAGTTGTACTTGTCGGGGTCCTTCTTGCCGGCATCGATCATGTCCTGAAACGTCTTCCAGGGAGAGTCGGTGCGCACGACGATGCCCATGGTGTAGCTCGACAGGCCGGTGATGTAGGTGAAGTCGGTCAGCGGATTCCAGTTGGTCTGCTGGTAGTGCGGATAGCGCAGCGTGTTGATGCTCATGACCGCCAGCGTCTGGCCGTCGGGCTTGGCGTTGAGCAGCATGGCCGGCGCCAGCGTGCCGGCGGCGCCCGGCTTCACGTCGATGACGATCTGCTGGCCCAGGATCTTGGTCACCGCCTCGCCCAGCAGGCGCATGTGGACGTCGGTGACGCCGCCCGCCGCGAACGGATTGTAGATCGTGATCGGCTTGTCGGGCTTCCAGCGCGTCTGGCCCCACGCAACCATGGGGGCAGCCACGGCGGCCGCGCCCGCAAGCGCAGTAAATCGACGACGACGCACGACAAACGACTTCGACACGGCTTTCCTCCTGGACGTCTTTTATGGCGACGCCAGTGTAGGCGAAAGCGCGTCGAGTGCTACGTGGCGAGTGCTACTTCTTCCGCATGGCGTCGTAGCTCCACGGACCGGGGCCGGCCGCGGCGATATAGAGGAACACGAAGCAGTAAAGCACCGCCAGCTCGCCGGCATTGAGGATCGGATAGAAGCCGCGCGGCGCATGGGCCACGAAGTAGGCCACGGCCATCAGGCCGGACAGGATGAACGCCGTGGTGCGCGTGAACAGGCCCAGGATCAGCAGAACGCTGCCGACGATCTCGATCACGCCGGCGATACCCGGCAGGGACGCCAGTTCGAGCTTGGCGAACATCGGCATGACCGGGAACTTGAAGTGCTTGGCGGTGCCGTGCTGCAGGAACAGCAGCCCGGACATGATGCGCAGCACACTGAGCAGGCGCGGCGCCCATGCCGTCGCGATGGCGTCGAGATTCATCGGATGACTCCCCCGTCTGATGATTGACGTTCATCATGAAGGTGGTATCCGGCGACAACAAGCCAACGCGTAGGTTACCTGCTTACCATCAGGCGACCGGCTGGGGCGGTCCCGGCGGATGTTGCGGCGGCAGCGGCGCATCCTCCGGCAGGTTTGGCTGCGGCAGCTCGGGCGGCAGGGGCTGCGGCTTCAGCGGCTCGGGCGGTACGACCGGAATATCGGACATATGACTCTCCCCAACGCGTGAAGGAATGCCCGCCGGGGGAAGCGGGCATTCCGACATCGCGAAAGACGACGCCGCTATTCGCGGTTGTCGCCGTGGTCCTTGTTCATGTCCTGGTCGGACTTCTTCTGATCCTGCCGGTTACCGGCCTTCGGGTCAGGCTTCTGGCCGGGCTGCTGGTTCTGGCGCTGCTGCTGCTCACGCTGCGGCTGCTCGCGCTGCTGGCCCGGGTTGCGATTGTTGGGATCGTTCATGGCTTAGGACTCCATGTTCGCGGCGACGACCGAAATTGGCGTCGCTGCGAAGACAACGCCCCGTCGCGGGAACGGGTTGCGGGGCGATCCGCTGTGCCGCTGCATGCAATTTATGAGGTGTAACCATGACCGAGAAACTTGCATTCACCGTGCTGGTGGCGATCTGTATGGCGGGTACCTGGCATCGCCGCCGCCAGCAGCGAAGCCGAGTGCGCCGAGCAGTGAACACAGGCCGATACCACCCATGACGGCGTGATCGCCGGCACCGAGGCCGACCGATAGCTCGCCTACATCCGCATCCGCGATCAGGTGACGCCGCCGGCCGACGGCCGCCGACTTCAAGGGCAACGTCGTCACTGAACAGTAGCCAGGGGAGCAGTAGCTACTTCTCCGGCACCTTGCCGATGCGCTCGACCGCGACCGCGAGGCGCTTGGCGTCGGCGGCAACAAAGGCCGCGAACGCGGGCGCATCGAGATAGGCGATCGGCGTCTCGACCTTGGCCATCGCCTCGATGAACTCAGGATCGGCGACCGTGCGCTTCACCGCGTCGCGCAACACCGTCATCACCGGCGCCGGCGTGGCGACCGGCGCAAACAGTCCCGACCAGATGTAGAAGGTGGCGTCATAGCCCAGCTCCTTCATGCTGGGTACGTCGGGCAACGATGCCAGCCGCTTGTCGCCCCACACCGCCAGCGCCCGCATCTTGCCGCCCTTGATCTGGCCGATCGCCGCCGACGGTCCCGAGGCCAGCGCGTCGATCTGGCCGCCCAGCAGTGCCGCCACCGCGGGTCCGCCGCCCTGGTAGGGGATGTGGAACAGCTTTATGTCGGCCGCCGCCGCGAAGATCTCCATCGCCACATGCAGCGTGCCGTACACGCCCGACGATCCGTAGTTGATCTTGTCCGGCCTGGCCTTCGCCGCCTCGACGAAATCCTTTAGCGTCTTGTAGGGACCGTCGGCGCTCACCACGAGCACGGTGGGATCGGCGCTGATCAGCGCGATCGGCGCGAACTGGTCGAGCTCATAGGCCGCGGGACGTCCCTGCAAGCGATCGGCCACCGGCAGCACCGAGATCGAGGACAGCGCCATCAGGATCGTGTAGCCGTCCGGCGTCGCGCGCGCGGCCTGGGCTGCGCCCACCGAGCCGCCGGCGCCGGGCTTGTTCTGCACGACGACGGACTGCTTCAGCAGCTTGCCCATGACATGCGCCACCGGCCGGCCGGTGATGTCGGCCACGCCGCCCGGCGGGAACGGCACGATCATCTGGATCGGCCGCGACGGATAGGCGTCCTGTGCCGCCGCCGGGCCCCCTTCGATCGAGAAGGCCGGCAGCAGCAGAGAAGCGAGGACCGCGCGCCGCTTCATCTACTTCGCCGGTCCGGCCTTGGCGGCGCCTGATTTGGTCGCCGGATAGGTGGCGGTGAAGCCGAACACGTCGACCAGCGCGTTGGGCTCCATGATCTTGTCGAGGTCATCCATGCCCGCCGTCTTGACGGGCTGCAGCCCCAGCGCCAGCGGCCCCTTGGGCGCCCGCCAGTCGGCAATGAAGGAGGCCACGGCATCGAGTGCCTTCAGCGTCGGTGCGCCCTGCGCGGCGGCGAAGCCCGCCAGCGCCCCCAGCGCCGTGTCGACCAGCTCCTGGGCCTTGATGCCCTGTTCCTTGGCCATCGCCGGCAGCACCTTGGAGATCAGTCCCGTGTCGTCGATCACCAGCGAGGCGGTGCGAAGCTTGCCGTCGTCCATGGCGCTCGACTTGTCGCTGATGCCGTCGATCACCAGCGCGAGCGTGAGCTTGCCCTGGCCGCGCAGGCTCACCTCCAGCGTCTTCAGCGTCAGGACCTTTTCCTTGCCGTCGATATTGTAGTCGAGCGCGATGTCGACCGGCAGCTTCGGCACGCCATAGGGCGCCAGCGCCGTGAAGATCTCGTCGTCGCCCGTCATGCCCTCGATCTTGAGCCGGGCGAAGCGCGGCGCCTCGTCGTCCTTGGCATCCTTCTTCAGCCGGTCGAAGTCGAGCTCGTCGACCGTGAACTTCTCGATCTTGATCGTGCTTTCCTTGTCGCCGGTCGCGGCATTGGCCGGCACGACGGCGACCACGTCGGTCAGCACGAAGCCCGAGGTGCCGACGGCGGTGCCGGTCTTGTAGGTGAAGCTTTTCAGCTCGAGCTGCGGCTTCAGCTCCTTCTCGAAGCGCTGCAGGCCATCCTGTGCCCACCCGGCTGTCGCCAGGCCGACCATCATCAGTGCCGAGACAAAGCCCGCCCAAATCGCCCGCATTAATGTCCCCCGTTGATTGCCGGCGGACCCTAACACCGGGCCACGACAGCGGCGAGTCACGGAGACAGCACGCTGCATCACTTTCAGGCCTCGAAGGTGGGGTCGAAGTCGTTGTCCCATAAGGATTCCAGGGAGGGCGCAGGCCGCGCCGCCGGAGTCGCCATCTGACTCGATTCAAAAACGCCCGCACCCTCGAGGACGCGGCGTCGCAGGTGCCGGCGGCGCGGCCGGCGGGCCACGATCTCCTCCCAGACGGCCGCGAACTCCGGGTCGGTGAGCTTCCAGCGATAGACCGAGCCGCGGTTGAGATTGGCGCGCGCGGCGGCCTGGCTCGCGTCGGCGCCGCGCAGAAGCTCGGTCAGGAAGGCGACACGCTTGTCATCGCTGGTACGCTGGAAGAACGAGGCGGGGCTCATCGGGAATCTCCTTTCGGAACCGAGATAGGATATATAGGAATAGGATATTGTCGTCAATAGGCCTATCTTGTGGGTAGCCCCGTATCGACGCTGTCATTTTGCAGGCGCAGCATGGCGCCCTCGCTCATCCCCACTCAGGAGACTCCCATGATCCGCAAGGCAAAGGCCCAATGGCAGGGCACCGGCAAGGACGGCACCGGCAACCTCAGCACCGATTCGGGCGTGCTCGCCGCCACGCCCTATTCCTTCAAGACCCGCTTCCAGGACGGGAAGGGCACCAACCCCGAGGAGCTGCTGGCGGCGGCCCATGCCGGTTGCTTCACCATGGCGCTGGCGTTCCAGCTCCAGACCGCGGGCTTCACGCCCACCGCGCTCACCACCGAGGCCGCCATCTCGCTCGATCCCGACGGCGGCGGCTTCAAGATCAGCAAATCGGCGCTCACGCTGGTGGCCGAAGTCCCGGGCCTCGACCAGGCGACCTTCGACAAGCTCGCCGAGGCCGCCGAGAAGGGCTGCCCGGTGTCGAAGCTCTTCAACGCCGAGATCACGCTCACGAAAACCTTGAAGTAGGCGGCGCCTCAGCCGCCCACCAGCCGGTTCCACGACCGGATGGCGCCGCCCTTGGGATAGATCTTGGTCTCGATGCGGATCGAATCCTCCAGCGCCTCGTGCTGGTGCACGACGCCCATGGGGTGGAAGTAGGAGTCGCCCGCCTCGACGACGAAGGTCTCGTCGCCGATCCGCATGCGGGTGCGCCCCTGCTTCTGGTAGACCATCGAATGGTGATCGGGATGCTGGTGGGCCGTGTCGATCGCGCCCCTGGGCCGGAACGCCTCGAAGGCGATCACGGTGTCGGTCGCCATCAGAACCTTCACCGTGTCGACGCCGTCTTCCTGGGTCGAATAGTTGGGCTGCAGCCTGGCGCCCGTGCGCTTCGAGCCGGGCACGACGAGCTTGCCGATGTCGTCGGCGTGCATGAAGGCAACGGGGCCGGTCACGGCAGAGACCACTGCGCGGCGCTTGCTCTTGCGGGCGACGGCGGTGGTCGGGGTCTTGCTCATCAGGTCCTCCCTGGGGTCTTCCCTGGGCCCGAGGCTAGCGCGCGGCGGACACGGGAACCAGACGGGGCGGGGAGCATGGCAAAGACAGATCAGAGCGTGATCAATTTGCGGATCACGATCGAGCAGCCGGTCATCGGCGTGCTCCACAGCCTGCAGGCGAAGGACGACTCGCCGCTGGATCCCAAAAGTTCGCGTAAGGGTGAGGCCCTCGTTTTCGATTTTCAGGTCCGTGTCGGGCCGGGCCCCAAATTCTTCGGCGACCAGGTGCGCCGCGAAGGTCCCGCGCGGAGGTTTGTCTATATTCGCATCGGCCAACTTGCCGGCGACCCTTCCTCCCCGTGGTCCCGCCGCATGAAGATCGATATCCACGACATCGGGAATGACCTGCTGGATCGTGCCGCCAATAGCGGAAAGGTGATCGAAACAACGATCATCGGCACCGACAGGAACGGCACGCCGACCTACGCCACGGTGCGGCCAACGGGGCGGCGCATCGTCGGGCGCTGAGACCGCCTCGATCGGCCTGTTTTGTGCATCGGCCGCAACGGGCGCCCTGTCGCTGAAGCTGGGCCTCGTGTGGCCCCTGCTGCTCGTCGGTGTCATCTTCGGCGCCGCGATGATCCCGCTGGTGTTCAGCCGGCCGGAACAGAAGGAGTGACCGCCGTCATGCCGACCCGCCCCCTCCGCTTGCTGCTGTCCGTTCTCGCCGCCCCCTTGGCCGTCCTCCTTCTGCCGCTTACGGCCGGCGCCCAGGACTATCCCAACAAGCCCATAAAAATGATCGTGCCGTGGGCCGCAGGCGGCCCGACCGATTCGATCGGCCGCGTGCTCACGCAAAAGATGGGCGAGCAGATGGGCCAGACCTGGATCATCGACAACAAGCCCGGCGCCACCGGCACCATCGGCCACGCCATTGCCGCGCGCTCCGCGCCCGACGGCTACACCGTGCTGTTCGCCTCCAACAGCACCTTCTCGATCGCGCCGCATCTCTACAAGGACCTGCCCTACGACAACGTGACCGCCTTCGCGCCCGTGGCGTGGACGGCGCTCAACGCCCAGGTGCTCTCGGTCCATCCCTCGCTTCAGGTGAAGAACCTCGCCGAGCTGGTGGCGCTGGCCAAATCAGAGCCCGGCAAGCTCAACTTCTCGACCGCGGGTGTGGGCTCGACCAGCCATCTCGCGACAGAGCTGCTGATGTCGATGGCCGGCATCAAGCTCACGCACGTGCCCTACAAGGGCGGCGATCCCTCGCTGCAGGCGCTGCTGGCGGGCGAAACCAGGATGTCGTTTGTCGATCTCTCGATCGCGGGCGGCCATGCCGCGGCCGGCCGCCTGCGCCCGCTCGCCGTCAGCACGACGACGCGCGCCGAGCTGATGCCCGACCTGCCGACGCTTGCCGAAGCAGGCCTGCCCGGCTTCGAATCGATGACGACCTTCGCCATGTTCGTGCCCGCCGGCACGCCGCCCGACGTGATCGCGCGGCTGAACCGCGAAGTGAACAAGGCGCTGGCGACGCCGGAGGTGAAGAAGTGGTTGCTGGGCCAGGGTGTCGCGGGCGTCGGCGGCACGCCCGGGGATCTCGCCAGGCACCGGGCCACCGATTCGGCCAAGTGGGGCAAGGTGATCAAGGACCAAGGGATCAAGTTCGAGTAGGTGGGCGTACCGATTGCGTTGGTATTCGAGATATATGCCCGTAGCCAGGACCATCGACAACTTGACTCTGCTGGTGTGATTTACCACTGCGGTTGTAATTCGGCGTCTGGTCACATGTAGACGATTCTAACCAAACTGCTAGTCTTTGCGATCCGATCAGCTTTTTTGCAGATCGTTGCCAGCATGACTTTCCGGGCATCAGGTGGTGCGCTCTATCTCTCACTTGATACAATTAGCTTAAAGCGTACAATTCAACTTAAGCGAGAATGATATGAAGACGTACCTCATCACGGGCGCATTTCAGGACGGCATTGGTCTTGCAACTAGCAGGGCTCTCCTTGCCGATCCAGAGGTTCACGTCATCGGGACATACGAAGAAGCACCATCAGATGCCGGACGAGAACTCATCTCACAATTCCCGTCGCGAGCCAGCGCCAAGCAACTTTCGCATGGGGATGCGGCATCAATAGAGACTTTCTCTCAAACGCTTGGATCATCAGTGCTCGCCGGTTTCGTAAACTGTCATACGTATTTCAATATCGAGCACCCCTCAAAGATCGATTTTGAAGTATGGCAGAAGAGCCTTTTCGTAAATCTTACAATGCCGACACTGTTCGTTAATCGTCTTCAGGGCGCGCTCAGCGATCGCGCCGGCATTGTATTTCTGACAAGCACGGAAGCGTTTCGTGGCTCGTTCGGTGCGTCAGTGTACGCCGCCAGCAAGGCTGCCTTGCACAATGTCGTTATGACGCTAGCAAACACTCTCGGCGCGCGCGCAATCCGCGTGAACGCCGTTGCTGCAGGGTGGATTGGCGGAGTGATGGACACCGATGAGGTGTTTAATATGTCAAGACGGATCACTCCGCTCGGCCGCCTAGGATCGCCTGACGAAGTCGCGAACGTCATTGAATTCTTGTTGAGTGCCAAGTCCTCATTCGTCAATGGGACGACGCTTGTCGTAGATGGTGGCTACCTCGGTGTGGACACCATCGCGAAGTACGAGTTTGAAG
>CANJHI010000007.1 GCA_947474005.1 Alphaproteobacteria bacterium
CCGGCGCCGCGCGGTAGTGGCGGAGGCGGCGGCGCGGCGGCGCGGCTGGCGACACAGCCGGCACAGGCTGTCGGCCAACCGGCCGAGGCGCTGCCGGCGCCCAGGAACTTCACCGAGGTGGTGGCGCTGTTCGAGACCAAGCGCGAGGCGCGGCTGGTCAACTACCTGATGCACCACGTTCACGAGGTGCGCTGCGAACCCGGCCTGATCGAGTTCCGGCCCGAGCCGCAGGCGCCGCCCGATCTCGCCCATCGTTTGAGCGATTGCCTCAGCCGCTGGACGGGGCGGCGCTGGATCGCCTCGGTCTCGAGCGACGCCGGCAAGCCGACGCTGGTCGCGCAGAAAGCGACCAAGGCCGACGACCTGCGCAGCCAGGCCGAGGACAATCCCGTGGTTCAGGCCATCCTGAAGACGTTTCCCGGCGCCAAACT
Source organism: Alphaproteobacteria bacterium (assembly GCA_947474005.1). GTDB lineage: Bacteria > Pseudomonadota > Alphaproteobacteria > Reyranellales > Reyranellaceae > Reyranella. Next base: position 432 of record CANJHI010000007.1, read on the forward strand.
CGACACTGTGCGCCGCAAGGGCGAACAGACTTCCCTGGTGGCGGGCCTCGAAGGCCCGCCCGGCGAGGAGCCGCCATCGGCCGAGGAATATCCCGCGGACGACGACATTCCTGAAAGCGAGTTCTGATGTTCGATAAACTAAAAGATCTCGGCGGCCTGATGCAGCAGGCGCAGGCGATGCAGCAGAAGATGCAGGAGATGCAGGCGACGCTCGAGCGGCTGGAGATCGTGGGCACATCAGGCGCTGGCCTGGTCAAGGTCACGGTCAACGGCAAGAACGAGACCCGCCGCGTTGAAATCGACGCCTCGCTGTTCGTGCCGGCCGACAAGGGTGTCGTCGAGGACCTGATCGTGGCCGCCGCCAACGACGCTCGGGCGAAGGTCGAGGAGACGGTCCAGGAGCAGATGAAGACCATCACCGGCGGGCTGCCACTGCCCCCCGGCTTCAAGCTTTAACGTCAAGCACCAGGCGACGTCCCCGATGAACGGGCCCGAGATCGAGCGTCTGATCCAGTTGCTGGGCCGCCTGCCTGGCCTCGGTCCGCGTTCCGCCCGTCGCGTGACGCTGCATCTGCTGAAGAAACGCGAAACGCTGATGCAGCCGCTGAGCGCCGCGCTGGCCGATGCGGCGCGGACAATCCGTGCCTGCACGGTCTGCGGCAATCTCGACACTGTCGACCCCTGCTCGATCTGCGCCGATCCCAAGCGCGACGCCGGATTGCTTTGCGTCGTCGAGGATGTCGGCGATCTCTGGGCGATGGAGCGCGGCAAGATATTTCCCGGCCGGTATCACGTGCTCGGCGGCTCGCTGTCGGCGCTCGACGGCATCGGACCGGAAGAACTCAATATCGCAGCCCTTGTGAAGCGCGTCGGCGCCGGCGGCATCCGTGAAGTGATCATGGCGACCAACGCCACCGTCGACGGCCAGACCACCGCCCACTATCTGGCCGAACGGCTGAGCGAGCTGGACGTGCCGCTCACTCGCCTCGCCCATGGCGTCCCGGTCGGCGGCGAACTCGACTGGCTGGACGACGGCACGCTGGCGACCGCACTCAAGGCCAGGCGCGCCCTTTGAGGTCCGACCGGTGAGCGCCGAAACCCTCGCCGCGATTGCCGTGGCACTGGGCGCCGGCTGGGCGAGCGGCCTCAACGCTTACGCCGCCGTGCTGGTTCTGGGCGCCGCCCAGCGCCTGGGTTTGGTGGGCCTGCCACACGATCTGCAGATACTGGCCTCGCCCTGGGTCATGGGGGTGGCGGCACTCCTGTTCGCGCTCAATTTCTTCGCCGACAAGATTCCCTACGTCGACAGCATCAACGACGTACTGCAGACCTTCGTGCGCATTCCGGCGGGCTTCCTGCTGGCCTACGGTGCTGCGGGCGGGATCAGCCTGGAGGTCGCGGTCATCGCCGGACTGCTAGGCGGCACCCTGGCGGCGGGAACGCACATCGCCAAGACCGGCTCGCGGGCCCTGATCAACACATCGCCTGAACCTTTCAGCAACGTCGCCGCCTCGCTCACCGAGGATGTCACCGTGATCGGCGGCCTGGCGCTTGCGATCGCCCACCCCATCACATTCCTGTGTCTTTTGGCGGCCTTTGTCGCGCTGCTGGTGTGGCTACTGCCCAAACTGATACGGCTCGCCATGATGCCCCTCCGCCGAATAGCCGGTCGACCGCCCAGGGCATGACAGCGGGCCGCTGATTCGACTTTTGGCGAATGAACGGCCGCTTTCCTTCGCCCGTAGGAAGGCTACACTCGCTCAGCTGAATTCATGTTCATCCGCCAAAACATCCAGACCCTCCGGTTCTTCCGAACCACGCCGGCGATGCGCTGTCCGTATCTGCCGCACCGGCTGGAGACCAAGCTCGTCACCGAACTGAGCGGACCGGATGCGATCTCCCAGCATGACACACTGACTGACGCGGGCTTCAGGCGCTCCCACCACTTTGTCTATAAGCCCCTGTGCGACGGCTGCCGCGCCTGCGTGCCGGTGCGCATCCGGGTCCGCGACTTCGAGCCCAGCCGGGCCCAGCGCCGGATTCTGCGACGCAACGAACACGTCCAAGCCGTCGAGTGCCAGCCACTCGCGACCGGTGAACAATACGCGCTGTTTTCTCGCTATGTACTGACCCGCCATCGCGATGGCGACATGGCCGACATGGATTTCGACGACTATCGCGCCATGGTCGAGGAAAGCCCGGTGGAAACCGCGATCATCGAATTTCGCGACGACTCCGCCGATGGCCGCCTGGTCGGCGCGTGCCTGGTCGACTGGCTGTCGAGCGGTGTGTCGGCGGTCTACAGCTTCTTCGACCCGCAGGACGCCCGGCGTGGTCTCGGCACTCACATGATCCTGTGGCTGGCCAGCGCCGCCGCCAAGCGCGGACTGCCCTATGTCTACCTCGGCTACTGGATCGCCGATTCGAGCAAGATGGCCTACAAGCGGGCCTTCCGTCCCTTGGAATTCTTCGGCCCGGAGGGGTGGACGGAGTTGCCTACAACCTAGGCAGAGGCCGGCGGGTGTAGCGACTTGACGCACGCCTCCATCTATCGGAACAGTTTCAAATGCTAGCGTGGTCCAACGGACCACGTTATTTAAGAGGCCCCTGGTCGGCGAGGACGGGGAGCCAAAAACAAGAACTCGCCCTAGGGGAGATGGATGCGCCTTTTGCTGTCCTTCAGCGCGATCGTCGATGCGATGAACGAGAAGATCGGTTTCATCTGCAACTGGCTGGTGTTGATTGCCTGTGTCGTGAGCGGCGGCAACGCGATGGTCCGTTACGCCTACGACCAGAGTTCCAACGCCTGGCTTGAAGTGCAGTGGTACATGTTCGCCGTGATCGTCATGTTCGGCGCCGCCTATACCCTCAAGCGCAATGAACATGTCCGGGTCGATCTCTTCTACATGACACTGAGCCGCCGTGGTCAGCTCTGGGTCGATATCCTCGGCACACTGGTTTTCCTTCTGCCTACCTGCTCGTTGATGGCGTGGCTGAGCTGGCCGTTCTTCATGCAGTCCTACAACGTGCTCGAGCACTCTTCGAATGCCGGCGGGCTTCTGCGCTGGCCGATCAAGATTGTGCTGCCACTGGGCTTTGCCCTGTTGGCGCTGCAAGGTCTTTCCGAACTGATCAAACGCGTGGCGTTCTTGAATGACTATGCCGTCGACAGTCTCGAAGCGCATTACGAGAGGCCGACGCAATGATCCCCTTGGAATGGATGCCGCCGCTGATGTTCGGCGGCCTGATAGTCTTTATGATCATCGGCTACCCGGTCGCCTTCTCGCTGGCCGCTGTCGGATTCTTCTTCGGCTTCCTCGCGATCGAGATGGGCTACTTCACGATGGCCTTCATGCAGGCCATTCCCGGCCGCGTGTTCGGCAGCATCCTGTCCAACGAACTGCTGCTCGCCATTCCGTTCTTCACCTTCATGGGCGCGATCCTGGAGAAATGCGGGCTGGCCGAAGATATGGTCGAATCGATGGGCCAGCTCTTCGGGCCGGTCAGGGGCGGGCTGGGCTATTCGACCATCATCGTCGGGTTCATCCTGGGCGCCATCACCGGTACCGTCGCGGCCCAGGTGATCGCCATGGCGCTGATCACCCTGCCGGTGATGATGCGCTACAAGTACGATATGCGCTACGCGACCGGCGTCCTTGCCGCGTCGGGCACGATCACGCAGCTCGTTCCGCCTTCCCTGGTTTTGGTCGTCCTGGCCGACCAGCTCGGCCGCTCGGTCGGCGATATGTATCTCGGCGCCTGGGGCCCCTCGCTGCTCCAGATCGCCATATTCGCCGCCTACACGTTCTATGTATCGGTCACCCGGCCTGAGGCATTGCCGCCGGTACCACGAACGCTGTTCGGCAAGGCCCTGCTGATCAAGTGCGCCTGGGGCATCATCCCGGCTGCCATCCTGATCTTCCTCGTCCTTGGCACCATTATGATGGGCCTGGCCACGCCGACCGAAGCCGGCGCCATGGGCACCATCGGGGCTATCGTTCTGGCCGTGGTGCGCAATGCCCCTCTGACCAAGTTCGACCGCACGATGTTCATCGGTGGCTGCGTTGCCTCCATCGTTGGAGTGCTGATCGGCATGGTCGCCTTCAAGTCGATTCCGTTCAAGATCGCCTTCACCGTCATGTTCGCATCGGTCATCTGGCTGTGCTGGCGGGCGTGGCAATTCAAGGACCTGCGCGACCTCATCATCCAGGCGATGAACGCGACGATGCGCATTACCGCGATGGTTGCCTTCATCCTGGTCGGCGCGACCTGCTTCTCGATTACCTTCGCCGGTGTGGACGGCAACAAGTGGGTCGAACATCTGATGTCGAACCTGCCAGGCGGCGTCTGGGGCTTCCTGATCGTCGTCAATCTGTTCATCTTCTTCCTGGCGTTCTTCCTCGATTTCTTCGAGATCGCCTTCATCATCGTGCCGATGCTGGCGCCGGTGGCGCAGAAGCTGCTCGCACCGGTGGTCGGTGCCGACGCCGCCCTGATCTGGTTCGGCGTCATGATCTGCGTCAACGTGCAGACCTCGTTCATGCACCCGCCCTTCGGCTTCGCCCTGTTCTACCTGCGCAGCGTCGCGCCCAAGGAAGTGAAGAGTTCCGACATCTACTGGGGCTCGATCCCCTGGGTGCTGCTGCAGCTCATCATGGTGGCGATCGTGATCTTCGTGCCGCAGACAGTGACGATCTTCCTCGACAAGCCGAGCGGCGTCGACCCGAGCACGGTCAAGATCGAGATCCAGGCGCCGCCCTCGGAAGACAGCGCTCCGCCAATCTTCGGCACTCCACCGCCCAAGAACTGAGCGGCCCCCAAAAGAACCGGCAACAAAAAAGCCCCGCCTTTCGGCGGGGCTTTCTTTTGGTGTGCTTTCTTTTGGTGTGACAGTCCGCGACGTCTAGCGTCCCTTAACGTCCCTGGGCCGACATCGAGAAGTTGAAGTTGTCGAAGGTGTTCTCGGCGACGCGGAACCACAGGTTCTCGTCGGACCGGAACGACTTCAGGCTGTCGTAGATCTTCTTGAACTTCGGATCCTTGGCCGAGAGTTCGTCGTAGTACTTGTAGGACTCGAGGAAGCACGGCTCGAGGACGGCGCGCGGGAACGGGCGCAGTTCGGTGCCAGCCGCCACCAGGCGACGCAGCGCCGGCGGATTGCCGGCGTCGTACTTCGGCACCATCCAGGAGGTGACGCGGCCAGCCGCTGCTTCGACCATCGCCTGATAAGGCTTGGGCAGCTTCGCCCAGGCATCATTGTTGATGTAAAGCGAGCCGACCGACGCGCCTTCCCACCAACCGGGATAGTAGTAGTACTTGGCGACCTTGTTGAAGCCGAGCTTCTCGTCGTCGTAAGGACCGACCCATTCGCAGGCGTCGATCGTGCCCTTCTCGAGCGCCGGATAGATGTCGCCGCCCGCGATCTGCTGCGGCACGACGCCAAGGCGCGTGAGGATCAGGCCGGCGAAGCCGCCGACGCGGAACTTCAGCCCCTTCATGTCGTCCATCGTCTTGATTTCCTTGCGGAACCAGCCGCCCATCTGGCAGCCGGTGCCGCCGAAGGTGAAGGAGCGGAAATTGTACTCCTTGTAGAATTCGTTGATCAGCTCGTGGCCGCCGCCGAATTCCAGCCAGGCGTAGTACTGCCGCTGGTTCATCGAGAACGGCAGGCCGGTCTCGAACACGAAATTCGGGTGCTTGCCGAAGTAGTAGTAGGCGGCGGTCTGTCCTGCTTCGACGGTGCCGTTTTGCACGGCGTCGGCAACCTGCAGGCCTGGGACGATTTCGCCGGCAGCGAACGGCCGAACCTGGAACTTGTTGTCCGACATTTCGGCGATGATCTTGGCGAACAGTTCGGAGCCGCCATACAGCGTATCGAGCGACTTCGGGAAGCTCGACGTCAGACGCCACTTCACTTCCGGCATACTCTGCGCAATGGCCGGCGACGCCACAGTCGATATCGCCGCAACACCCGCAGCACCAACACCTGCGGTCTTGATAAACTTCCTACGCTTCATCTCTCAGTTCCTCCCTTACAGGACGCTTTAATAGCTCCCCTTCAACGTCGGAAGACTGGCATGCGGAATTCAATTTGGAAAGCGTCACACCACATGAACAAAGAAAACCCCGCCGGAGCGGGGTTTTCACGTCTGCGGTTGCGGTTAAAGGTCTAGACCTTGCCGGCGCCGTACATGCGGGCCATGAAGCCGTCGAAACCGCCTTCCGCGATGCGGGACCACAGAACCTGTTCCGACCGGTAGGGTTTCCAGACATCCCAGACCTTCTTGAATTTCAGGTTCTTGGCCACGATCTCGTTGCAGACTTCGTTGGTTGCGTTGAAGGACGCCTCGAGCACCGCCGTCGGGAACGGCAGGAGTTTGACGCCGCTGGCCACCAGCCGCCGCAGCGCGGCGGGATTGCCATCGTCGTACTTAGCCAGCATCCACAAGGTCACCTCATTGGCCGATACTTCGATCGCCTTCTGATAGACCGGTGGCAGCGCCGCCCATGATTTGGCGTTGATGTAGGCCGTACCCATGCCGGTGCCCTCCCACCAACCCGGATAGTAGTAATACGGCGCGACCTTGTTGAAGCCGAGCTTCTCGTCGTCGTACGGCCCCACCCATTCGGCCGCATCGATCGTGCCCTTCTCCAATGCGGGATAGATGTCGCCACCGGGGATCTGTTGCGCGATCACACCCAGCTTGCCCAGGATCTGGCCGGCGAACCCGCCGACGCGGAACTTGAGGCCCTTGAGGTCGTCGACCGTCTTGATTTCCTTGCGATACCAGCCGCCCATCTGCGCGCCGGTGCCGCCCATCATGTGGCCGACTACACCATAGTCCTTGTAGAACTCGTCCATCGCCTGGCGGCCGCCGCCGTGCATCCACCACGCCACGTGCTGGCGGCTGTTCAGCCCGAACGGCACTGCGGTGTCGAAGGTGAAGGTGATGTCCTTGCCGATGTAGTAGTAGGCGGCGGTCTGTCCGATCTCGACGGTGCCGTTCTGGACGGCGTCGAGAACCTGGAAGCCCGGGACGATCTCGCCCGACGCAAACGGCGTGATCTTGAATTTGCCGTCGGTGATCTCACTGACGCGCCGGCAGAAATGCTCGGCACCGCCAAAAAGCGTGTCGAGCGACTTGGGGAAACTCGACGTCAGGCGCCACTTGAGTTCAGGCATGCCCTGAGCCAGGGCCGGTGCCGCCACCGTCGTGGCAGCAGCGCCTACGCCGGCAGTCTTCAAAAATTTGCGACGTTGCATGATGTCCCTCCCTAAGGGCCTTTTGTTGTATGCCGAGCATTTATTCCACCCAGCGGAATCAGCCTGCCACGCAAAACCCCAATTGGCAAAGGGACAAAGAAAAGCCCCGCCAAAGCGGGGCTTTCCATCGAACCGGACGGTTTGGTTCTAGAGCTTGTTGGCCCCCGACTGGCGCGCCATGAAACTATCGAAGGTGAACTCGGCAACGCGGAACCACAGGATCTCCTCGTTGCGGAACGGCCTCCAGTTTTCGTAGACCTTCTTGAACTTAGGGTTCTTCGCCGAGATCTCGGCGTAGAGTTCGTTGGACGCGTTGAAGGCGGCTTCCATCACCGACTGCGGGAACGGCATCAGCTTGGTGCCCGCCGCCATCAGCTCGCGCAGCGCCTTGGGATTCTCCGCGTCGTACTTGGAGAGCATCAGGGCCTGCGCCCTGGCGGCTGCCGCCTGGATGACGGACTGATAGGCCTTCGGCAGCTCGTTCCACTTCGCGAGGTTGACGTAGGCCGAGGTCTGCGGGCCGCCTTCCCACCAGCCGGGATAGTAGTAATACGGCGCGATCTTGTTGAAGCCGAGCTTCTGGTCGTCGTACGGACCGACCCATTCGGCGGCATCGATCGTGCCTTTCTCAAGCGCCGGATAGATGTCGCCGCCGGCGATCTGCTGCGGCACCGAGCCGAGCTTGGCGCAGACCATGCCCGCGATGCCGGCGATGCGGAACTTCAGGCCCTTCATGTCCTCGGGAGTCTTGATCTCCTTGCGGAACCAGCCGCCCATCTGCGCGCCAGTGTTGCCGCAGGGAATCGAGATGGTGTTGTAGTCCTTGTAGACCTCGGCCAGCAGCTCCTTGCCGCCGCCATAGTTCATCCAGGCCTCCTGCTGGCGCGCGTTCATGCCGAACGGCAGCGTCGTGTCGAAAGCCAGCGTCGGGTCCTTGCCGATGTAGTAGGTGCCGGCCGAGTGGCCCATCTCGACCGTGCCGTTCTGCACGGCGTCGAGCACCTGCAGGCCGGGCACGATCTCGCCCGAAGCGAAGATGCGGACCTGGAACTTGTTGTCCGTCATCTCGCCGATGAACTTGGCGAAGTTCTCGCCGGCGCCGTACAGCGTGTCGAGCGACTTGGGGAAGCTCGATGCCAGACGCCATTTGAGTTCTGGCATCGACTGGGCAATTGCCGGCGCGGCAAGCGCTGTTGAAACGGCGACGGCGGCACCACCGGCACCCGCGTTACGCAGGAATTTACGACGTTGCATGTTTGATCCTCCCAGATCATTTTTGTCTGTCGGATTTTTATTCCGATCAGCAGAATCAGCCTGCCACTCCGGGATGGGTTTGCAAAGGGCCCGGCCAAAGAAAAAGCCCCGCAGAAGCGGGGCTTTTACATCGAGTGCACTGGGTATGAAACGCTAGAGCTTATTGGCTGCCGACTGCCGGGCCATGAAGTTGTCGAACGTGTTCTCGACGACACGGAACCACAGCACCTCTTCGCTGCGGAATGGCTTCCACGAGTCGAACACCTTCTTGAACTTAGGGTTCTTGGCCACGGTCTCGGCATAGAGCTCGTTGGCGGCGTTGAAGCAGGCTTCCATCACCGGCTGGGGGAACGGCAGGAACTTGGTTCCTGCGGCAACCAGCTCACGCAGCGCCCGGGGATTGAGCGAGTCGTACTTGGCCACCGACTTCACATTGGTCTCGCCTGCGGCGCTGGCGATCGCCTCCTTGTAGAGGGCCGGAAGCGCGTCGTAGGCCTTCAGGCCAACGTAGAGTGACAGGGCCGCGCTGCCTTCCCACCAACCGGGGTAATAGTAATACGGCGCGACCTTGTTGAAGCCAAGCTTCTGGTCGTCGTAAGGACCGACCCACTCAGCAGCGTCGATCGTGCCCTTCTCCAGCGCCGGATAAATCTCGCCGCCAGCCAGCTGCTGCGGGATGACGCCGAGCTTGGAAAGTACCTGCCCGGCAAAACCGCCGATGCGCATCTTCACGCCCTTCAGGTCTTCGGGGGTCTTGATCTCCTTGCGCCACCAGCCACCCATCTGGCCACCGGTGTTGCTCATCAGGAAGGACGTCAGATTGTAGTCCTTGTAGAACTCGCGCATCAGCTCGAGCCCCCCGCCGTAATAGACCCAGGCATTGTGCTGGCGGGTGTTGAGACCGAACGGCACCGCGGTGTCGAAGGCGAACGTCGGATCCTTGCCGACGTAGTAGTAGGATGCGGTGTGGCCGCACTCGACGGTCTCATTCTGGACCGCATCGACGACCTGCAAGCCCGGAACGATTTCGCCAGCGGCGAAAACCCGGATCTGGAACTTGTTGTCGGTGAGGGCGGCGACGCGCTTGGCGAAGTCCTCGCCGGCGCCATAGATCGTGTCGAGCGACTTCGGGAAGCTCGAGGCCAGGCGCCACTTGATCTCGGGCATCGACTGGGCGATTGCCGGCGCGGCAAGCGTACTGGCGGCAGCGACAGCGGCGCCGCCGACACCGGCGGTGCGCAGGAATTTGCGACGTTGCATCGAGGAATCTCCCTAATGGGTTGTTACTTGAGAGTTTAATTTCGCTACGCGAACTAGCGATGATGGCGCGTTTATCGCACGCCCCAATAGTGATGGAAAGTGCATTGCAGGACATACGCACAATGCCGAAAGCTCAATGCTTTCAACGCTAAATGCCTCAGCGCACAAGCAGAAAAATGAGCGCCGCGCCGCCCACAACGATTCGATACCAGGCAAAAACCGCGAAGCCGTGACGACTGATGAACCGAACGAAAGCCCCGACGACGATGGCGGCTGAAATGAACGCCACCGCGAACCCCAGGGCGATCACCACGCCATGGTCCCAGCTCAGCACGGACCAATTTTTGTAGAGATCATAGACGGTCGCGCCGACCATGGTCGGGATGGCGAGGAAGAACGAAAACTCCGCCGCTGCCGCCCGGTCGACGCGAAAGACGCGCGCGCCCATGATCGTCGCACCGGCACGCGACACACCAGGCACCATGGCAAGGCACTGGCAGAGACCGATCAGGAAAGCCGTCTTGAGGTCGACGTCATCGACCGACTTGATGCGCGGACGCTGCGCGAAGCGCTCGATGACGAGGATGGCCACGCCGCCCACGATCAGCGCGATCGCCACGACCATCGGGTTGAAGAGCACCGACTTGATGTAGCTGTGCGCAGCCACACCGACGACGGCCGCCGGCAGGAAGGCAACGACGATCGCGGCCGCGAACCGGATGGCGCGCTTGTCGCGCCCGAGAATGCCTGTTGCGGTATTCCAGAGCTTTTGACGGTAGAGAAAACACACCGCGAGGATCGCGCCGAGCTGGATCACGATCTCGAAGACCTTGCCGGGCGGACCCTGGAAGTTCAGCAACTCCTCGGCCAGGATGATGTGACCCGTCGAGGAAACCGGAAGGAACTCGGTGAGGCCCTCGACGACGCCGATCAGCACCGTCTTCCAGATCAGCGTCAGGTCCATGCCCGTCAATCCTTGAAGCGTTTGGCGCGCGGCCAGCCCTTTTCCGGCAGGCGTCCCGCCTGGGCCCGCTCGCCACGCCAGAATTTCAGCTCGCCCGCCGGGATCAGTCGATTGCCCCAGGGCAGGCCGTCGCCCAGCTTGAAGACCTGCGCATCGGAGAGCCTGTCGGCCTTCGACTTCTGCAAAAGGACACCGCGGCCGCGGCTCATCTCCGGCACCTGCTCCAGAGGGAAGATCAGGAGCTTCCTGCCCTCGCTCAGCACGGCGATCTGGTCGGCGCCCTCGGGCATGATCGAAAAGGCCACGGCCCTTTCCTTATCCGAAAGATTGAGCGCCTGCTTGCCGTTCTTGGTCTGCGCGACGACCTCGTCCTCCGGCACCACGAAGCCACGACCGGCATCCGAGGCGACCAGGAACTTGCGCCCGCCCTTGAACACGTCGAGCTGCACGATGTCATGCTCGTTGCCGAGCTCGATCATCAAGCGGATTGGCTCGCCGTGGCCGCGTGCGCTCGGCAGCTTGTCACAGGGCAGCGTGTAGAAGCGGCCATTGGTGCCGAACACCAAGATCTTGTCGGTCGACTGGGCGTGGACGGCGAAGCGCGCACCATCGCCCTCCTTGAACTTGAGGTCGGCTGCCTGCTTGTCGTCGAGATGGCCCTTGGCGGCGCGGATCCAGCCCTTGTCCGAGCAGATCACGGTCATGGGCTCGCGCTCGACGAAATCCTCGATCGCGTGCTCGATCTCGACCGGCACGTCGGCGACCTCGGTGCGGCGCTTGCCCAGCGCGGTCTTCTGGCCGAACTTGGCCTTGGTTTCCTGCACTTGTTCGGCGACCTTGCCCCACTGCAGCTTCTCGTCCTTGAGCAGCGCCTTGAGGTCCTTTTGCTCGGCCGAGAGTTTCTTGTGCTCGCCCTTGATCTCAAACTCTTCCAGCCGGCGCAACGCGCGTAGCCGCATGTTGAGGATCGCCTCGGCCTGATTGTCGGTCAGCCCGAAAGCCTTGATCATCTTGGGCTTGGGCTCGTCTTCCTCGCGGATGATCTTGATCAGTCTGTCGAGGTTGAGATAGGCGATCAAATAGCCTTCGAGGATCTCGAGACGCCGCTCGATCGCCTCGAGTCGGAACGTCGAGCGCCGGATCAGCACCTCGCGGCGATGGTCGAGGTAGGCCTGCAGTGCCTCGCGCAGGTCCATTACATGGGGCGTGTTGTCCTTGTCGAGGACGTTCAGGTTAAGCGGGAATCGGATCTCGAGATCAGTCAGCTTGAAGAGCTGCTCCATCAAGAGTTCGGCCGGCACCTGGCCGGTGCGTGGCTCGAGGACGATGCGGACGTCCTCGGCCGATTCGTCGCGCACATCTTCCAGGATCGGTAGCTTCTTGGCGTTGATGATCTCGGCAATCCGCTCGATCAGCCGGCCTTTCTGCACTTGGTACGGGATCTCGGTGATGATGATCCGGTACTGGCCGCGCGGCAGCTCTTCCTTGCTCCAACGCGCGCGCAGCCGGAAGGCGCCGCGGCCGGTCTTGTAAGACTCGACCATCGACTCGCGCGATTCCACCAGGACGCCGCCAGTCGGGAAGTCCGGGCCCTTCACCATGTCGACAAGGGTGTCGATGCGTGCGTTTGGCGTCTTGATCAGGTGCAGCAGCGCGTCGCACAGCTCGCCCGCATTGTGCGGCGGAATCGAGGTCGCCATGCCGACAGCGATGCCGGCCGAGCCATTGGCCAGCAGGTTCGGGAAGCCGCCCGGCAACACGATCGGCTCGTCAGTCGAGCCATCGTAGTTCGGCCGGAAGTCGACGGCGTTCTCGTCGATGCCACCCAGCAGCGCCTCGGCGACCGCGGTGAGGCGCGCCTCGGTGTAACGCATCGCGGCAGGGTTATCGCCGTCGATATTGCCGAAATTGCCCTGGCCCTCGATCAGCGGATAGCGGACGGAGAATTCCTGGGCCAGGCGCACCAGCGCGTCGTAGATCGACTGGTCGCCGTGCGGATGATACTGGCCGATCACGTCGCCGACCACGCGCGCGCTCTTCTTGAAGGCGCTGTTGGGATCGAGCCGCAGCAGGCGCATGGCGTGCATCAGGCGGCGATGCACGGGCTTCAGCCCGTCGCGCACGTCGGGCAGCGAGCGCGACATGATGGTCGACAGCGCATAGGACAGGTAGCGCTCGGAGAGTGCCTGTCCGAATTGTACCGGCTTCACGGCGGCGAGCGGAATGACGTTTGTGTTGCGTTTGGCCATCGATGGGACTGAAGAGGGGACCGACCGCGATTCTAGCCGCGACCATTGTTATTTTAGCGCTGAAGCGTTTCCATAAATCTCGCCCGCGCGGGAGGCAAGGGCTTGTTGTGTGGCCAAAAGACATGCCGCTCGAGGAAATAGCCCGTCAAATCGAGGCCCTGGCGCAATTGCTCGTCGTCGGACGGCAATCCGCCGGTGGACAGAAAGGCCGGCAGCGCCAGCAGCTTCTCCTTGTAGGGACCGGCCGCCGCGCGCGACACCGCCCGCCCGGTCTTGGGAGAAACATAGGCCAGATCGTCGGTGGCGCCGGTCGCAGCACATTTTTCCAGGTCGAGGCCGAAGCCCAGCTCCTGCAAAAGGCCAAGCTCCAGGCGGACGTAGATCGCGGGCCAGCCGGGGTGGCCCAGAGCACCCAGGAAGGCGCGGAAGCCGTCGAACATCGCGGGATGCAGCTCGCGTTCGGGCAGGGCCGTGTCGGCCACGGCGCAGGCGGCGGACAGGCCGGCCAATTCGACTGCATCGTCCAGAGCACGTGCGGCATGCGGTTCCCGCAGCTCGCCGGTGTAGTTGCCGAGCTGGTCGGACAGGCGCGCCCGCCATCCGACTTCGACGACATTGCCGATTTGCCAAACCGGACTGGATCGTCGCGAGCCGCCGCCTGGCACGAAGCCTGCGTGACGGCCATGCGCCCGGGTCAGAAGCGACACAATGAGACCGCTTTCACCATGGGGCCGTGCCGACAGCACGATACCTTCATCGCTCCAGTCCATGTCTCGGGTATGCCGCGTTTGGCGCGTTCGCGCCAGCGGACTAAGGCTCGTAGTCGAGCCCGATGGTACGGTAGTGGGCCGGGTCGTCGGCCCAGCGCTCGCTCACCTTGACGTGCAGGAACAGGTGCACGGGCCGCTCCAGCATCTCGGCGAGTTCGCGCCGGGCGCGGGCGCCGATCTGCTTGATGCGCGCCCCACCCTTGCCGAGGAAGATCGCGCGCTGACCGTCGCGCTGCACATGGATCGTCTGCTCGATGCGGACGCTGCCATCGGGACGGTCTTCCCACTTCTCCGTCTCGACCGCCGCCTCGTAAGGCAGCTCCTGGTGAAGCTGCAGAAAGACCTGCTCGCGCGTGACCTCGGCTGCCAGCAGACGCAGCGGCAGGTCGGCGGCCTGGTCCTCGGGGTAGAGAAACGGCCCCGCAGGCAGGAGCGCCGACAGCGTCGCCAGGACGTCGCCTACGCCGTCGTTCTTGAGCGCGCTCACCATGAAGGTGCGCTCGAACGGCAGCAGGGCGTTCAACTCGGACGTAAGGGCCAGCAGGTTCTCGCGCGGCACGACATCGATCTTGTTGAGGATCACGAAGCGCGGGGCCCGCGAATCCTTCAGCCGCTCAATGATGGCGCGTGTCTCCTGGCCGATGCCGCGCTCGGCGTCGACGACCAATGCCACCAGATCGGCATCCTCGGCGCCGCGCCAGGCGGCAGCCACCATGGCCCGTTCCAGCCGGCGCTTGGCGACCCGGAAGATGCCGGGCGTATCGACCAGAATGGCTTGCGCGCGGCTGCCATCGGTGAGATCCGCCATGGCGATGCCGATCACGCGCATGCGCGTGGTCTGCACCTTGGGCGACACGATGCTCACCTTCGATCCGACCATGGCGTTGACCAGGGTCGACTTGCCGGCATTGGGGGCGCCCACGATGGCCACGAAGCCGGCGCGCGTATTCTGTGTGGTCATGCCTGGCTCAAACGTTCGAGAAGCGAGATTGCCGCCAGGCGTTCGGCCTCGCGCTTGCTGCCACCACGCGCCTGCGCGGGCTCGTGCCCCTTGACGGCGACATCGACGACGAACAGTGGCTCGTGCGGCGGCCCTTCGCGGCCGACCTCACGGTAGGCCGGAAGCGGCAGCCGTCTCGCCTGTGCCCATTCCTGCAACGCCGTCTTGGGGTCGCGGGGTGCAGTGGCCTGGCTGGTCAGCCGATCGCCCCACAGCTTCTGCACGCACGTGGCCGACACGGCAAACCCGGCATCGAGGAAAACGGCGCCGAGCAATGCCTCCAGCGCATCGGCGAGAATGGTCGGACGCACCGAGCCGCTCTGCGCGCGCTCCGAATCTCCCAGTCTGATATCCGCGCCGAGCCCGATCGCCGTTGCGATTTCAACCAGCGTCTCGGCGCGCACAAGCCCTGCATGACGACGCGCCAGCTCACCCTCGTGCTCATGTGGGAAAAGGCGGAGCAGCAGATCGGCTACGGCGAGCGACAGCACCCGGTCGCCGAGGAACTCCAGCCGTTCGTTGCCGTGGGGAAATGCGGCCTTCAAGTCGGACTGGCGATCGAGCGCACCGCGGTGGGTGAGCGCTTCGGCCGCCAGTTCGGCGCGCCCGAAAGTATGGCCGATCTTGCCGGCCAGTGCCGCGAGATCGACTTCGGTCGGCTTCAGTGGATCGCCATGAAGAAGCGATTGAAGCGGATGGCCTGCGGCCATTTCCATGGCTCAGTCCAGCCGGCGACAGCCGGATCATGGGAGAAGAAGATGAACTCGGCCCGGCCGACGAGATTCTCGGAGGGGACGTACCACCCGAGCTGGTCGCGATCGCGGGTCGTTCCGGAGAAGTCGCGCAACATAAGGCGCGTGCGGCTGTCGAGCGAATCGTCGCGATTGTCGCCCATGACGAAATAGTTGCCGGCGGGAACGAGGAACTCCGGCGTGTTGTCGGACGGACCATTGTCGTTGTACTCGAGCACCGTATAACGGCGGCCGTTCGGCAACTGCTCGCTGTACAGCGTGCCCTTCTGATATTGGCCGTTGGTGCCCCTCACGTAATCGCCAATGCGCAGACGCGGCACTGCCGTTCCATTGATGTGGAGCACGCCGTTCGTCACCTGGATCCGGTCGCCCGGCATGCCGACGATACGCTTGATGTAATCGGTGCGGTTCACGCCCTGGCCCTGGTCGCCGGGATACTTGAACACGGCGACGTCGCCACGCTCGGGAGGGCTGCCGAATATGCGGCCCGGAAACAGGCCCATCGAGAACGGGAACGAGTGCTTGCTGTAGCCGTACGAATATTTCGAGACGAACAGATAGTCACCGACCAGCAGGGTCGGGATCATCGAACCGCTGGGGATGTTGAACGGCTCGATGGCAAAAGTCCGCACAACCAGCGCAATCAATACGGCATAGACCACCGTCCGGATGGTTTCGCCCCATCCGCCGGTCTTGTCCTGCCCACGCTTTCGACGCTCAGCCACGTCCGTCATCGCCGTTCCAGTTCAAACGAGCCGCGCCTATAGCAGGGCCGGCAGCCCATGTCTCCCGCTCCGAGGGCACATGAGAGTGCTGCAAATTGATCATTTCAAGGCCACGCCAATCCGGCCGAATCGCCCTCAAGACCGATTGCGCGGTATGTGCGTCAGTGGCCTGCGGCCGACGGTCGCTCACGGCTGGGGCACGCCGGAAATGATCACGATGGCCTGAGCCAGGGGATATTCGTCAGTCAGGGTGAGATCGATCTGGGCAGACATTCCGGCCGGCGTGATCTCCAGCAGGCGCGCCAGCGCGCCACCGCTCAACGCCATCGTCGGCTTGCCGCCGCGTTGATTGATGACACCCATGTCACGCCAAAAGACACCCCGGCGGAGTCCGGTGCCCAAGGCCTTGGAGCATGCTTCCTTGGCTGCGAACCGCTTGGCGTAGCTCGCCGCCCGCGTGGCCTTGCCCTCCGAGCGCTTTTGCTCCGTTTCGGTGAAAATGCGCTGCACGAAGCGGTCGCCGAACCTCTCCAGCGACTTCTCGATACGCCTTATGTCACAAAGGTCGTTGCCGATGCCGATGATCACGCGGCCGTCCCCGATCCCCGCGCGGCATCCATGAGGCGGCGCATTTCCCGGATCGCAGGCTCCAGGCCGACAAAGATCGCCTCGCCAATCAGGAAATGGCCGATGTTGAGTTCGCGCACTTCGGGAATCGCGGCAACGGGTCCGACATCGCCATAGCTCAGCCCATGCCCGGCATGGCACTCGAGCCCGAGCCGGGCGCAGAGGGCCGCCGCCTTCTGCAATCGCACCAGTTCTACCTGCTTGGCAGCGCCGTCCAGTTCGCAGTACCGGCCGGTGTGCAGTTCGACGACCGGCGCCCCCAGCACCACCGCGGCCTCGAGTTGGCGCGGGTCGGCCTCGATGAACAACGACACGCGAATACCGGCATCGCGCAGCCTCGCGACCATCGGCTTCAGGTGATTGTGCTGACCGGCCGCATCGAGCCCACCCTCGGTCGTCCGCTCCTCGCGCTTTTCGGGGACGATGCAGGCCGCATGCGGACGATGACGCAGCGCGATGTCGACCATTTCGATGGTCGCCGCCATCTCGAAATTGAGCGGCACCTTGAGGTCGCGCATCAGGCCGGTGATGTCGTCATCGACGATATGCCTCCGGTCTTCACGCAGGTGCGCCGTGATGCCGTCAGCGCCGGCGACCTCGGCGAGACGCGCGGCCCGCAGCGGGTCGGGCAGATGGCCGCCGCGCGCGTTGCGCACCGTCGCCACGTGATCGATGTTCACTCCAAGACGCAAGCGGGACTGCGCGGACATAAGTTACTTTCGCAAGATGAGGGCGGGAGGAATCGTCAATTGCGGGCGCGCTCGACGGCATTGATGGCCGGTGTCGCGCGAAGTGCTGCGGTGATGTCGGCAAGATGCTTCACGTCCGCGACCTCGACGTCGATCACCATGTCGAAGAAATCCATGGAGCGATTGACGATGCGCAGGTTCGAGATATTGCCTTCATGGCGGGCGATCACCGTCGACAGGCTCGACAGGCTGCCCGGCTGGTTGGCGACCGTGATCTTGAGGCGGCCGGTATAGGCGGTGGCCGCGCCCTCGCCGACCGAATCCCAGCCGACATCGATCCAGCGCTCGGGCGCCTCGGAGAAACTCTCGAGCGTGGCGCAGTCGATCGTGTGGATGGTCACGCCCTTGCCGGTCGTGATGATGCCGACGATGCGGTCGCCCGGCAGCGGATGGCAGCAGCGGGCGAAATGAACGGCCATGCCCGGGATCAAGCCTCGGATCGCGATCTGGCCGGTCTCCTTCGTCCCCCTAGTCCCATCCCCGGCCTTCCCGGCCTTGTTCCGTGCCCGCGAGATCGGCACCACGTCGGCGCCACCCTTGCGAGGCTGCTTCAGGCCCGGATAGACGGCCGTCAGCACCTCGCGCGCACCGACCAGCCCGGCGCCGACGGCGGCGACCAGATCGTCGGTGGTCGTCTGCTTGAAGTTGGCGCGCACGCCATCGAGGCCCTTTTCCGTGACCTCGTAGCCTTCCTCGTGGAATGTCTTGTTGAGCAGCGACTTGCCGAGCTGGATGTACTGCTCGCGCTGGCGCATCCGGATGAAGCGCCGAATCGCGGCCTTGGCCTTGCCGGTGACGACGAAGCGCTCCCAGGTCGGCGACGGCGTCTGCGCCTTCGATATGACGATCTCGACCTGGTCGCCGTTGGCGAGCTGGGTACGCAGCGGCAGCATCCGGCCGTTGATCTTGGAGCCGACGCAGGTGTCGCCGACCTTGCTGTGAACGGCATAGGCAAAATCGATCGGCGTTGCGCCCCGCGGCAGCGCGATCAGCTTGCCCTTGGGCGTGAAGCAGAACACCTGATCCTGGAACATCTCGAGCTTGGTGTGCTCGAGGAACTCCTCGGCGTTGGGGGCCTTGTCGAGGATATCGATGAGGCTGCGCAGCCAGGCGTATTGCGGCGCATCGGTCGACGGGCCGCCCTGCTTGTAAATCCAATGGGCGGCGACGCCGCGCTCGGCCTGGTCCTGCATCTCCGCGGTCCGGATCTGGATTTCGATGCGCTGGCCTAGCGGGCCGATGACGCCGGTGTGCAACGAGCGATAGCCGTTGGGCTTGGGAACCGAGATGTAATCCTTGAACCGCTGCGGCAACACCTGATAGCGGCCATGCAGCAGGCCCAGTGCCTGGTAGCACTGCGCGACGTCGTCCACGAGGATGCGGAACGCCATGATGTCGGCGAGCTGCTCGAACGAGACGTTCTTGGTCTGCATCTTGCGCCAGATCGAGTAGGGCGTCTTCTCCCGGCCCTGGATCTGCGCATTGAGTCCGCCGTCCTTCAGCGTCTTGACCAGCTCGGCCTCGATCTGGGGAATCAGCCTTTCGCCGCGCTCGCGCAGATAGCCCAGGCGCGCCTCCACCGAACCCCGGCCGTCAGGATTGAGTTCGGCGAACGCCAGCTCCTCGAGCTCGCGCTTGACCTTTTCCATGCCGATGCGCGACGCGAGCGGCGCATAGAGCTCCATGGTCTCGCGGGCGATGCGCTTGCGCCGCGCCGGCTCCTTGATGTGGTGCAGGGTGCGCATGTTGTGCAGGCGGTCGGCGAGCTTCACGAGCAGAACCCGGATGTCCGACGACATCGCGAGCACCAGCTTGCGCAGGTTCTCGGCTTCCTTGGTGCTCTCGGATTGGATTTCCAGCCGCGACAGCTTGGTCACGCCGTCGACCAGGCGCGCGATGTTCTCGCCGAACAGGCCCGCGATCTCGTCGCGCGTCGCGTCGGTATCCTCGAGGGTGTCGTGCAGCAGCCCGGTAACGATCGAGGCCGTATCGAGTTTCATCTCGGCCAGGATGCCGGCCACCTCGACGGGATGGGAGAAATACGGATCGCCGGAGGCCCGGAGCTGATTGCCGTGTCTCTTCAGCCCATAGACGTAGGCGCGATTCAACGCATCCTCGTCCGCCTCCGGATCGTAGGACTGTACGCGCTCAACGAGTTCGAACTGACGAATCATCGCAATCACGCACTATATGGTGCGGATTGCGTCTACTCCACGACGATTGCACGAATAGCAAGGCTGAGCCCTGCTAGGCCTCAAACAGGGCCTTATTCGGTGACGTCGTCTTCTTCGGCCATCGGCAGGGCCTTCGGCTGGGCGGCTTCGGCGCCGCCCTGGGCCAGGGCCGCGGCCAATTCCTGCTCGAGCTCGGCCATCTCGTTGACCTCTTCGGGCTTGTCGATGTCGGCGTGCTTCTGCATCCCCGAGATCAGCGAATCCTTGAGAACGGCCTGGTCGAGCTTGGTTTCGGCGATTTCACGCAGTGCCACGACCGGGTTCTTGTCGCGGTCACGATCCAAAGTGATCTGGGCACCCGACGAGATGTCGCGCGCCCGCTGGGCGGCGAACATGACGAGTTCGAAACGGTTGGGTACCTGCACGATGCAGTCTTCGACGGTGACGCGCGCCATGGCGACCTCTGATTTCCCGGGAGCGGCGGGTTATACGCGCCCCTCATCAAAAGGCAAGGGGCCCAAAACCCAGGCCGGCTGTCCTACAGACGCTCCGTGACCTGATCCGCCGGCAATGCTTCCAGGAGAGCCTGGATCGGCTCGCCGGTCACGGGATGGCGCCAGTGCGGGGCAAGATCAGCCAGAGGTCTCAGGACGAACGCCCGACTGGCCAGGCGCGGGTGGGGCAAGATCGCCTGCCCCGGTCCTCCCGGGGCAATTTCCCTCCGGAAATCCAGTAAATCCAGGTCGATCGCGCGGGGGGCGTTGACGACCGTCCGGACCCGTCCGAAAGCCTGCTCGACGTCGTGGAGGATGGCCAGGAGCCTGTCGGGCGATAGGTCGGTGACCACTTCGATCACCGCATTCTGGTACCAAGGCTGGTCGGATACCGGCACCGGCGCGGTTTTATACCAGGGCGACACCCGCAAGACTTGTACGCCGCGCCGCGCGAGGTCCCTGAAGGCCGCCTCCAGCGTCTCGCGGGGCGTTCCATAGGACGGGTGATCCAAGTTCGCGCCGGCTCCGACGAATATCGCACGTGGTCCGGCGTTTCCCACTGGAATAACCCCCAACTCCTTGTGATCTATGGGATAATACCATAAAGTTGATGTATCCTAGGAGGGATGCAGGTTAGGCGCTTCCTCCCACAAAACAAATTTTTCGCTCGCTATGTGTATATTCTTTCAAAGGGATTAGCCGCCATGAAAGGCAATTTTTACGACAACGAGCGGGTCGCTCTCTTCATAGACGGCGCCAATCTCTACTCTGCCGCACGGGCCCTCGGCTTCGACATCGACTATCGCCGCCTGCTGAAGGTGTTTCGCGAGAAAGGCCACCTCGTCCGCGCCTACTACTACACGGCACTAGTCGAAGATCAGGAGTATTCGCCCATCCGGCCGCTGATCGATTGGCTCGACTACAACGGCTACACCATGGTCACCAAGCCGACCAAGGAATTCACCGATGCCATGGGCCGCCGCAAGATCAAGGGCAACATGGACATCGAGCTCGCCATCGACGTGCTCGAAATGGCCGAGCATCTGGACCATGTGATCCTGTTCTCCGGCGATGGTGACTTCCGCCGGCTGGTCGAGGCCGTGCAGCGCCGCGGCCTGCGTGTGTCGGTGGTCAGCACCATCAAATCCTCGCCGCCGATGGTGGCGGACGAGCTGCGTCGGCAGGCCGACGATTTCATCGAACTTTCGGAGCTGGCCCCTTTGATCGCGCGCAACCCGTCGGAGCGCGTCGCGCGCCCCGCGACGGGCGCCGTGCCCAACGGCCGCGAAACAGATGACGACATCGACGACGCCCCGTCCGAGTCGCTGATGCGTTCGGCCTAGCACCCGCGGTCCCGTGGCCGCGCCACGTTTCGAGGAGCCGCCGCTCGACTGCCCGCGCTGCCCCAGGCTCGTTGCATTCCTGGACGAGCTTCGTGCCCTCCATCCCGATTGGAAGAATGCCCCCGTCCGCTCGTTCGGCGCGCTGGAGGCACGTCTGCTGATCGTCGGACTGGCACCGGGCATGCGCGGCGCCAACCGCACCGGCCGGCCGTTCACCGGCGACTACGCCGGCGACCTCCTCTATTCCACTCTGCTCAAGTTCGGTTTCGCCACTGGCACCTACGGTGCGGATCCGGCCGATGGGCTGCGCCTGGCCGACTGCCGGATCGCCAATGCCGTGCGATGCCTGCCGCCGGAGAACAAGCCCTTGCCGGTCGAATTCACGGCCTGCCGGCCGTTCCTGCAGTCGGAGATAGCCGCCATGGCGAACGCCAGGGTCATTCTGGCTTTGGGCAAGGGCGCGCACGACCAAGCCCTGCGCTCGCTCGCCGTGCGGCCGGCCGCAAGTTATCCCTTCATCCACGGCCGGCTACACACGCTGCCGAATGGGCTGCTGCTCGCCGACAGCTATCACTGCTCGCGCTACAACACGAACACCGGGCGCCTGACGACCGCGATGTTCCACGACGTCTTTGCAGGAATTCGTCGGGTTCTGCCGGCAGCCTAACGAAGAGCCGCTTCAACGGCCTCGGTGATCTCGCTTGACCGGGGGCGCACGCGGCTCGGCCAGGCGCCGAGCAGGCTACCGTCCTTGCCGATCAGGTATTTGTGGAAGTTCCACTTGGGCGCGGCGCCCTCGCCGGCCTGTGCCGCGATCCACTGGTACAGCGCATGGGCATCCGGCCCGATCACCTTCTGCTTGGCGGTGAGGGGGAAGGTGACGCTGTACATGCTCTCGCAGAACTTGGCGATTTCCGCCTCGCCGCGAGGTTCCTGCGCACCGAAATCATTCGAGGGTACGCCCAGCACCACGAGGCCCTTGGGACCGTAGATCTCGTGCAGCTCCTGCATATCGGTGTATTGCGGCGTGAACCCGCAATACGAAGCGACATTCACCACCAGCACCGCCTTGCCGGCAAGGTCCTTCAGGTCCAGCGGCTTGCCGTCGATCGTCGTGAAGGAATAGTCATGAGCCGACATGTCAGGTCTCCTCGTCGTAGCGTTGTTCCAGCCATGGATCGCCGTAGTTGTGATAACCACGCACTTCCCAGAAGCCGGGCTTGTCGATGGGTGAAAACTCGACGCGCTTGATCCACTTGGCGCTCTTCCAGAAATAGAGCTTCGGAATCACCACGCGCAACGGCCCGCCGTGCTCGCGGCCGATCGGCTCGCCGTTCCAGCTCCACGCCAGCAATACGTCCTCGGCCGCAAAGTCCTCGAGCGGCACGTTGGTCGTGTAGGTGTCGTAGGAATGGAAGATGACGTACTTGGCGTCCGCCTTGGGCTTCACCAGCGCCAGCAGGTCGCGCGCACTCACGCCTTCCCATCTGTTGTCGTAGCGCGACCAGGCGGTCACACAGTGGATGTCGGTGGTGAGCTGGGTCTTGGGCAGATCGGTGAACTCGCCCCACTTCCAGGTCGTCGGCGCCTCGACCGCGCCGTCGACGAACAGGCGCCAGGCATGAGTTGGAATCTCGGGCTGGACACCGAGATCCAGCACCGGCCAGGTCTCGACCCGCCGCTGTCCGGGCGGCAACCGCACGGAGTGCGCCGCCGTCTTACCGGTCAGCAACCGCCCCTCCTCGGCCCACTTCTGCTTGCTGTCGATCAGCTTGTTTTTCACCTTGCCGAACAAGGTGACGTCGTCTTCGGCCATGCGACCTCTCAGATGCTGCGCCCCGTCTTTTCCCAATATGGGGCCCTCAGCTTGCGTTTGAAGATTTTCCCCGAATCTTCACGTGGAAGTGCGGGGCTGAACTCGACCACTCTCGGAACCTTGTAGCGCGCCAGATGCTGCGCGAGGTAGGCCCTGACCTCGCCCGCATCCAGCGCGGCTGCGGCCACCGGCTCGACATAGGCACAGATCTGCTCGCCGAATTCCTCGTCGGGAATGCCGAATACCGCACAGTCGCGCACTCCCGGCATCTGGATCAGCGCCGATTCGATCTCGGCTGGGTAGATGTTCACGCCGCCCGAAATGATCATGTCGCGCTTGCGATCGCACAGGAAGATGAAGCCGTCGGCATCGAGGTAGCCGATATCCCCCACGGTCACGAGATCGCCCAGCGCCACCTCGCGACGCTTGGCATCGTCGTTGTTGTAGGTGAAGTCCGACAGGTTCGGTCCGCGCAGGTAGATCTCGCCGACCTCGCCCTGCGCCACATCGTGTCCTTCGGCATCGACAATCCGAAGGATGGCGCCGGGCACCAGACGGCCGACCGTGCCGGGCTTGCGCAACGCTTCCTCGGAGCCGTGCCAGACCACGACGCCCGTTTCAGTCGCGCCGTAGTACTCGTAAATCACCGGGCCCCACCATTCGATCATCTGCCGCTTCACGGCCGGGGCACAGGGCGCCGCGCCATGGGTGACGAAACGCAGCGACGACGTGTCGTAGCGCTGGCGCACCGGATCAGGCAACCGCAGCAGGCGCACGAACATCGTCGGCACGATATGCATGTGGCTGACGCCATGCCTGTCGATCAGGCGCAGCATGTCCTCGGCCTCGAAACGCGACTGCAGGACCACGTGGAGGCCCAGCCGGGCGCTCGCCATGCCGTAGGCAGCCGGCGCGGAATGGTACATCGGGCCGTTCATCAGCACGACGATCGCGGGGTCAGATTTGAGACCCCAGAACGTCGCCGCCTCTCCCGCAGCCTTTGCCTGCTGCTCCGGCGTGCTCGGCTTGCGGCGCACGCCCTTCGGCCGTCCGGTGGTGCCGGACGTGTAGATCATGCTGCCGCGCGCAAGCTTGGGCGGCGCCGTGCATGGTGCCGATGCGGCGATGAAATCCTCCCACAAGACGGTGCCCGACAGCGCCACGCGGCGGTCCGCAGGAACATTGTAGGCTGCCGCAATCTCCTCGGGCGTCGGGACCACCAGCACCCTCACGCCTTCAGGAACACCCGATGCGATTTGCGCCAGGAGATCGCTATGCGCCACCAGCACCTTGGCGGCGCTGTCACGGATGATGTAGCCGGCCTCCTCCGGCGTGAAGTGCCAGTTGATCGGCACGGCGTAGGCGCCGAGTTGGCCCGCCGCCATATTGACCTCGAAAGTGGCGAAGTCGTTACGCAGCATCAGCGCCACACTGTCGTCCTCGCCAACGCCGAGTGCGGCCAGACCACCAGCTGCCCGCGCTGCATTGGCCTGGATATCGGCCCAGCTTCGGAAGCGCTCGCCTGCCGTGACGCCCGCTGTCATCGTTTCTTCCTCGTCTTCGTCTTCGGAGCCGATGCCTTTGAAGGCGGTGCTGCCGCCCCCTTGAACATCAGGGCGCCATGGAAATGGTTCAGGGCCGCGTAATCTGGACCGTCCTGCAGCATGCCGGCCTGATGCAGCATCACCAAGCCATGGACCGCCGCCCACATCGACCAGCCGAACAGCTGCGGATCGACGGCGATCAATCCCGCTGTCACCATCTCCTCGGATTGGCGGGTGATGAACTGGCGGGCCCGCTTGGCCTCGCGTGCCAGGTCGGGATGACTGTCGTCGATCGACTGGTCGATCTCGAACATGATGCGATAGGCATGCGCGTTGGCGAGCGCGAATTTCAGGTACGCCTCGCCGACGCGCCGGCCGCGCTCGAGCGGGTCGGTCGCGGAGGCAGCAGCTTGCTCGAGGGCATCGGAGAACCTGGCGAAGGCCTCGGCGCGCACGGTGGCTAGAATGTCGGCCTTGTCCTTGAAATACCGGTACGGCGTCTTGGGGCTGCAGCCCAAGGCCTCGGCAAGCTGGCGCATGGTGACGCCTTCATAACCGAAGCGGGCGAATCGCTCGGTTGCCACCCGGCACAATTCGGCGCGGAAGTCGGCGATGTCCTGTTCGGTTAGATAACGCGGCATGTCGGTCTTTTCATACACGCTGTGTACGAAAAGACATCGATCTGGTCAATGCCGGTCTATCAGGCCGATTCGGCGAACAGCTCACGCCCGATCAACATGCGCCGGATCTCGCTGGTGCCGGCGCCGATTTCGTAGAGCTTGGCGTCGCGCAGCAGGCGGCCCGTCGGGTAGTCGTTGATGTAGCCGTTGCCGCCTAGGAGCTGGATGGCGTCGAGCGCCACCATGGTGGCCTTCTCGGCGGCGTAAAGGATGGCCCCAGCCGAGTCCTTGCGCGTCGTCTGGCCACGATCGCAGGCCTTGGCGACGGCATAGACGTACGACTTGCAGGCGTTCATCGTCGTGTACATGTCGGCGAGCTTGCCCTGGACCAGCTGGAAAGTGCCGATCGGCTGACCGAACTGCTCGCGCTGGTGCACATAGGGCACGACGATATCCATGGCCGACTGCATGATGCCGAGGGGGCCCGCCGCCAGCACGGCGCGCTCGTAGTCGAGACCGCTCATGAGGACGTTCACGCCCTTGCCCACCGGGCCCAGCACGTTCTCCTCGGGAATTTCGCAATCCTCGAACACCAGCTCGCCGGTCGACGATCCGCGCATACCCATCTTGTCGAGCTTCTGCGCCACCTTGAAACCCTTGCGGTCGGTCTCGACGATGAACGTCGTGATGCCGCGCGAGCCGGCGGCCAGGTCCGTCTTGGCGTAGACCACGACCACCTGCGCGTCGGGACTGTTGGTGATCCACATCTTCGTGCCGTTCAGCACATAGCGGTCGCCCTTCTTGTCGGCCCGCAGCTTCATGGAAACGACGTCGGAGCCCGCACTGGACTCGCTCATCGCCAGGCTGCCGACATGCTCGCCGGAGATCAGCTTCGGCAGGAAGCGGCGCTTCTGCTCGTCATTGCCGTTGCGGCTGATTTGATTGACGCAGAGGTTGGAATGCGCGCCGTAGCTCAAGCCGACAGCGGCCGACGCGCGGCTGAGTTCCTCGACCGCCACGACGTGCTCAAGATAGCCCAGGCCCGAGCCACCATATTCCTCCGCGACCGTGATGCCGTGCAGGCCAAGATCGCCCATCTTGGGCCACAGCTCGCGCGGGAAGCGGTCGGTCTTGTCGAGCTCGGCGGCAATCGGCGCCACTTCGGCAGAGGCAAAGCGCTGAACCTGGTCGCGCAGTGCGTCGGCGGTCTCGCCCAGACCGAAGTCGAAGGCTGGCATGGCATTCGGGATCATGATCGTGATTTACCTGTTGCGGTTTGGGTCAATCAGGGCGCGCGCTTTGTCTCGACGTTGATGCGGACCAACTTCCATTCGGCGTCCGACGGAATGAAGTCCAGTTCGAAAACCACGCGCGCCGGCTCGGTCGGAAACGATCCCTTCACGATCAGCTTGCCGTTGCCGTCGATTACCGGCGCCGGGTCGTAGGTGGGCTTCATTGCCGCGATGATGTCGATATCGATATCCTTTTCGGCGAACTCCCTGAAGGTCTCCTTAAGTTTTTCCGGCGAAAATTGCTGGCGAAACGGCTTGGAGAGCTTGGCGTGGAAGACCGTATAGTTGCCCGTCACGTTGGCATCGTTGAACGACAGCAGAGATGTTTTCACCAAGGCCTCGAGGCCGCGCTCCGTCGGCAGCTTGTTCTGCGCCTGTGCCGCCGGTGCGGCAAGCAACAGAACGACCACGGCGACAAGGCGGGCGATCACTTGCATGGGCTCTTCTCCCGGCGGGTACGATACAGCGCCGGACCGCCGAT
The DNA here is from genome assembly GCA_947474005.1 of Alphaproteobacteria bacterium. Classification (GTDB taxonomy): domain Bacteria; phylum Pseudomonadota; class Alphaproteobacteria; order Reyranellales; family Reyranellaceae; genus Reyranella. The sequence continues at coordinate 27,810 of CANJHI010000007.1, forward strand.
GCGAAGCCGTCTCGACCCGCGCCCGCTAAAGGAGGAACAAGGTCGCCAGACCAAGGAAGGCGAGGAAACCGATCACGTCGGTCACGGTCGTCAGGAACACGGTCGATGAGACTGCCGGATCGATGCCGAATTTCTGCAGGCCCAAAGGGATCAGCGTCCCCGCCAGCGCCGCGGCCACGAGATTGCAGATCATGGCAGCGGCGATCACAGCGCCCAGACGCCAGTCGCCATACCAGGCGACGACCGCTGCCCCCATGATCAACGCGAAGATCATGCCGTTGAGCCCGCCCACCGCGGCCTCCTTGGCAACGAAGCGCAACGCATTGGCCGCCGTCAGCTCGCCCATGGCCAGGGCACGCACCGCCACCGTCACCGTCTGAGTGCCGGCGTTGCCGCCCATCGATGCCACGATCGGCATCAGCACGGCGAGCGCCACGATCTTCTCTATGGCGCCCTCGAATTGGCCGATCACGAAGGACGCAAGCACCGCCGTCGCCAAATTCAACGTGAGCCAGACCGCGCGCAGCCGCGCAGTCCGGACGGTATCGGCGTGCATGTCGTCGATGCCGACGCCGCCCATCTTCAGGAGGTCTTCCTCGGCCTCCTCGTCGATCACGTCGACCACGTCGTCGACCATGATCACGCCCAGCAGCCGTCCGTCATTGTCGACGACTGGACACGAGACGAGGTTCTTGTCGCGGAACACGTGCGCGACTTCGGCCTGGTCGGAGGTCGCCGGCACCGAGGGGATATCGGGATCGACGATGTCGAGGACTGGGACTGGCCGCTTGGTGCGCAGCATCTTGCCGAGCGGCACGGCGCCGCGCAGTCGCCCGGCCGGATCGATGACGAAGATATCGTAGACGTCATCCGGCAGGTCGGTGGCTTCGCGGCAATGATCGATGACTTCGCCCACGGTCCAGTTGTCCGGCACCTTGACCAGCGAGCGCTGCATGAGGCGCCCCGCCGTGTCGTCGGGATAGGCCAGCGCGCTTTCGATGTCGGCGCGTTCATCGGCCGGCAGCTCGGCCAGCACCTCGCGGCGTTCGGTCTCGGTCAGATCCTCGAGAAGGGTCGCCGCATCGTCGGTTTCAAGCTCGTGTGCAGCGGCGGCAATGTCCTTGCTGTCGAGCTGGTCGAGGACATCCTCGAGAACATCCTCGTCCAGTTCGGTCAGGGCCTCGGGGTCGAGATCGCGCTTGAGGATGCCGACGAGCTTGTCGCGCTGGACCTCCGAGACCTGCTCGAGCACCGACGCCTGGCCGGTGGCGCTGAGGCTGGCCAGGAGCGTCCGGACGTCGTGATTGCGATCCTCGGCAAGGGCGGCCTCGACGCGCCGGATCAGTTCCGGCGGAACCTCGTCGAGGACTTCCGCCTCAGAGCTCATCCGCGCGCCTCAGCGAGACGCTGGGCTTCGACGACAGCGAGAGCCGTCATGTTGAGAATGCCGCGGGCGGTCACCGAAGGTGTCAACACATGCGCCGGCAGTGCCGTGCCGAGCAGCATCGGGCCGATATGCAGGCCGTCGGCGGCCATCTTGAGCAGGTTGAAGCCGATGTTGGCAGCATCGAGCGACGGGCAGACCACGAGATTGGCCGACTCCTTGAGCCGCGACCGCGGGAAGACGTTGTCGCGGATGTCGGCATCAAGAGCCGCGTCACCGTGCATTTCACCGTCGACCTCGAGGGCCGGCGCCCGCTGGTGCAGCAGCTTGACCGCCGCCGCCATCTTGCGCGCTGAGGGATGATCGGAGCTGCCGAAACTCGAATGCGAAAGAAGCGCCACCTTGGGCTGGATGCCGAAGCGCAGCACCTCGTCGGCGGCCAGCAATGTGATCTCGGCCAGAGTCTCGGCGTCCGGATCGTCGTTCACGTAGGTGTCGGCGATGAACAGCGAGCGGGTCGGCATGACCAGCAGGCTGAGGCCCGCCATGTGCTTCACGCCTTCCCGCATACCGATCACGTCTTGCACGTGGTTGAAGTGGGTGCGGAAGCGGCCGTAGGCGCCGGCGATCATGGCGTCGGCGTCACCCAGTTTGACGGCAAGGGCTGCAATCAAGGTCGGGCTGGAACGCACGAGATTGCGTGCCGTCGGTTCGGTGACGCCACGCCGCTCCATCAGCTCGTGATAGACGCCCCAGTAGCGGTCGTAGCGCGGGTCGCTCGACGGATCGACCAGCTCGACATCCGTGCCCGGCCGGAATCGCAGGCCCAGGCGTTCGGCGCGATGGCGAATGATTTCAGGACGTCCGATCAGGATAGGCCGGGCAATGCCCTCGTCCAGAATGATCTGCACAGCCCGCAACACGCGGTCATCCTCGCCGGCGCTGAAGATCACCCGCTTGGGGGCATTGCGTGCCTGTTCGAACACCGGCCGCATGACCAGGCCGGACTTGAAGACGAACTGGCTGAGCTGCTGGCGGTAGGCGTCGAAGTCGGCGATCGGCCGGGTTGCGACGCCGCTGTCCATCGCAGCCTTCGCCACGGCCGGCGCCAGCTCGACGATCAGGCGCGGGTCGAACGGCTTGGGAATGATCTGCGCTGGCCCGAAGCCTCCGCTGTGCTCGCCGAAGGCACGGGCCACGACTTCGGACGGCTCCTTGCGCGCGAGTTCGGCCAGTGCCCGCACGCAGGCGATCTTCATCTCGTCGTTCACGGTCGTGGCGCCGACATCGAGCGCGCCGCGGAAAATGTAGGGAAAGCAGAGGACGTTGTTCACCTGGTTGGGATAGTCACTGCGGCCGGTCGCCATGATGGCGTCGCTGCGAACGGCGGCTACGTCCTCGGGCGAGATCTCTGGATCAGGATTGGCCAGCGCGAAGATGAGCGGCTTGGCCGCCATCTTCTTCACCATGTCCTGCTTCAGCACGCCGGCAGCGGAGAGGCCGAGGAAGACATCGGCGCCGCCGATCACCTCACCCAGGGTGCGCAGCGGCGTCTCGCGCGCGTAGCGCTCCTTGAACGGGTCCATCAGCTCGTTGCGGCCCTTCCAGACCACGCCGACGATGTCGGTCACCCAGATGTTCTCGCGCGGCAGGCCGAGCTTCTCCAGCACGCCCAGGCACGACAGCGCCGCGGCGCCGGCGCCCGACACGACGAGCTTCACGTTCCCGATGTCCTTGCCGACCAGCGACAGCGCGTTCAGCACCGCGGCGCCGACGATGATCGCAGTGCCGTGCTGGTCATCGTGGAACACCGGGATCTTCATGCGCTCGCGCAGCTTCTGCTCGACGTAGAAGCACTCCGGCGCCTTGATGTCTTCTAGGTTGATGCCGCCGAAGGTCGGCTCCAGCGAGGCCACGATATCGACCAGCTTCTCCTGGTCGAGCTCGGCGATCTCGATGTCGAAGACGTCGATGCCGGCGAACTTCTTGAAGAGGACGCCCTTGCCCTCCATCACCGGCTTGGCGGCGAGCGGGCCGATGGCGCCGAGACCCAGCACCGCCGTGCCGTTGGTCACCACGCCGACCAGGTTGGCACGGATCGTGAGCTCGGCGGCCGTCGCCGGGTCGCGCACGATCTCGTGGCAGGCCGCGGCGACGCCGGGCGAATAGGCCAGCGACAGGTCTCGCTGGGTGGCCAGGGGCTTGGTCGGAACGACCTCGATTTTGCCCGGCCGGGGTAGGCGATGGTAACGGAGCGCGCCGTCGGTGAGTTCATCCGCCAAGCTCGTCTCCCGCCTACTAAAAAAGGGGCCGCCCGAAGGCGGCGACTCTGTTTCTACCCTTTCGATCGATCCGGCGAGTTGGTGCGGCCAAGAAGACTCGAACTTCCACGCCTCGCGGCACTAGCACCTCAAGCTAGCGCGTCTACCAATTCCGCCATGGCCGCGCCGGTTCGATGGGCGCGGGGATACCAAATCGACCCCCCAGTGGCAAGGCGCGACGCTCAGCTATTGCGCGAAAGGCCGGAAGCACCGATTTTGCCACGATGAACAAGCCGGAATGGCTCATTTCCGACGGTCTCGTGCCCTATGCGGAGGCTCTGGCGACCATGGAGGCCCGCGTCGCCGACATTCGGACCGGGCGCGCGCCCGAATTCGTGTGGTTACTCGAGCACCCGCCGCTCTACACAGCGGGCACCAGTGCCGCCTCCAAGGACCTGCTGCAGCCCGCGCGTTTCCCCGTGCACGTGGCCGGCCGTGGCGGGCAATACACCTATCACGGCCCCGGCCAGCGCGTGGCCTACGTCATGCTCGACCTGCGCGCACGGCGCCAGGATGTCCGCCGCTATGTGTGGGAACTCGAGGAATGGACCATCCGCGCGCTAGCCCGCTTCAACGTGACCGCCGAGCGCCGGGCCGGCCGCGTCGGTGTCTGGGTCGTCCGGCCCGACAAGCAACCCCTGCCCGACGGCACGCCGCGCGAGGACAAGATCGCGGCCATCGGCGTCCGTATCCGCCACTGGGTGTCGTTCCATGGCCTCTCGATCAACGTCGAGCCCGACCTCGGCCACTACGAGGGCATTGTGCCTTGCGGCATCGCCGAGCATGGCGTGACGTCGCTGGTCGACCTCGGGTTGCCGGCAACACTCGCCGATCTGGACATGGCGTTGGCCGAAACTTTCAGCGAGGTGTTCGGCGGCGCCGTCACACCGTCGGCAGCCGCATAAAGCCCATCGGCAGGACGTCGAGATCAGTGGGCTCTATGTCGACGGCATCGACCCGCGCCAGTGCCGGGCCGTGCCGACAGGCCTCGATCATCGTGCCGATCACGGTGTCATCGCCCACCACCAATGCCTCAACCGCGCCGTCGCCCCGATTGCGCACCCAACCGGTCAACCCGAGCCGCCGCCCGGTGGCGATCGCCCAGTCGCGATAGCCCACGCCCTGAACCCTGCCGGTGATCGTAAGGCGTGCCTGCAGGGGCATACGTTCCGTCCGGATCAGGCGAACTCGATGATCTTCTGGTCGACGCGCAGGCTGTCGCCTGCCTTGGCGTGCAGCGTCTTGACCGTGCCGTCGCGCGCCGCGCGCAGCACGTTTTCCATCTTCATCGCCTCGACGACAGCCAGCGCCTCGCCGGCCTTGATCTCCTGGCCTTCGCTCACGGCGACCGAGGCCAGCAGGCCCGGCATCGGCGACAGCAGGAACTTGGAAGTGTCGGGTGCCGCCTTGACCGGCATCAGGGCGTAGAGCTCGGCCTGGCGCGGTGTCAGCACCAGCACGTCGGCCTGCCCGCCTTCGAGGATGAGGCGCCATCCCGACCCGATGGCGTCGATCTGTACGACAGTCACCTGTTCGTCGACCTTCGCATGGAACAGGGGTTCGCCCGGCGACCAGTTGGTCTCGATCCCGATGCGACGCCCGGAGACCTCGACCGCGAAGTCCGATCCGCTGCCGCTGACTGAGAGCGCAACCGGCTGCCGGTTCAGCATGACGACGCAGTTGTCCTGCACGAGCGCGGCATGGCCGGGCATCTTGCCCGATCCCGCTGCCGCGCGTTGAGCCTGGATGCGATCGACCACGGCCGCGACGCCTGCCAGCACGGCGGGATCACGCGGCGGCAGATGCGCCGCCGTAAATCCGCCCTTGAACTCCTCGGCGATGAAATTGGTCGTAAGGTTGCCGGCGCGGAAGCGTGGATGCGCCATCAGGGCCGCCAGGAACGGCACGTTGTGCGAGACGCCGCGGACATAAAACTCGTCCAGCGCACGCCGCATGCGATCGATGGCGGCGTTGCGCGTCTTTCCGTGTGTGCAAAGCTTGGCAATCATCGGATCGTAGAACATCGAAATCTCGCCGCCCTCGTAGACGCCGGTATCGACGCGCACGTCGGGGCCAGGTTGGGGCTCGCGGTATTTCACCAGCCGCCCGGTCGACGGCAGGAAGTTGCGGAACGGATCCTCGGCGTAGACCCGCGCCTCGACCGCCCAGCCTTCGAGCTTCACGTCCTTCTGGGTAATCGGCAGCTTCTCCTTCGCCGCCACACGGATCATCAGCTCGACGAGATCGAGGCCGGTGATCAGCTCGGTCACCGGATGCTCGACCTGCAGCCGGGTGTTCATCTCGAGGAAGTAGAACTTGCGGTTCTTGTCGACGATGAACTCGACCGTGCCGGCGCTCTTGTATTTCACGGCTTTCGCCAGAGCGACCGCCTGCTCGCCCATCGCCTTGCGTGTCTTGGCGTCGAGGAAAGGGCTCGGCGCCTCCTCGATCACCTTCTGGTGGCGGCGCTGGATCGAGCACTCGCGCTCCCAGAGGTAGAGGCAATTTCCGTAACCGTCGCCGATGAGCTGGATCTCGATGTGGCGCGGCTCCTCGATATATTTCTCGATGAAGACGCGGTCGTCGGCGAACGACGCCTTGGCTTCGTTGGTGGCCGATCCGAAGCCTTCATGGGCCTCGGTATCGTTGTAGGCGATCCGCATGCCCTTGCCGCCGCCGCCGGCCGACGCCTTGATCATCACCGGATAGCCGATCTTCTGGGCGATCTTCACCGCCTGGTCGGCGTTGGGAATGGCAGCGAGATAGCCCGGAACCGTGCTGACGCCGGCCTTCTGGGCGAGCTTCTTGGATTCGATCTTGTCGCCCATGGCGTGGATCGCCAGCGCATCGGGGCCGATGAAGACGATACCGGCCTTGGCCAGTGCCTTCTGGAACTCCTGCTTCTCGGAGAGGAAGCCATAACCGGGATGGACCGCCTGGGCGCCGGTCTTCTTGCAGGCCGCCACGATCTTGTCGATCTGCAGATAGGACTGGGCCGACGGCGCCGGCCCAATCAGAACCTTCTCGTCGGCCTGCCGCACATGCAGCGCATCTGCGTCAGCCTCGGAATAGACCGCGACTGTCTTGATGCCGAGGCGCTTGCAGGTACGAATGACCCTGCAGGCAATCTCGCCGCGATTGGCGATCAGGATCTTGTCGAACAGGGGCTTGTCGACCGGGGGCTTAGCAACGTTCACGACGTCTGCAGGCTTCGTCCTGGCCTTCGCGGCGGCCTTCTTCGGCGCGGCTTTGGCGACCCTCTTCCTGGCGGCCATACTCACAATCCTTCTCTATTGCGGTCGAACAGGCCCTTGGCCCAGGCGGTGTGCGCGGCGATCAGCGGCATCCAGGCGATCAACGCCCATAGCCACCACGGGTATTGCCGGCTGACGATGAAGTTCAACGGAATGAGCACGAGCAACACGAGCAATGCCACAAGCACGTGCTTGCGCACGACCTGGCGGCGCCTGACGCGTTCCTCCGGCGACAAGCTCACAGCCGCCCCCTCACAGAGGTACATTGCCGTGCTTGCGCCACGGGTTCTCGAGCTTCTTGGTCTCGAGCGTGGCCAGCGCCTTGCAGATCCGCCGGCGCGTGCCGTGCGGCATGATCACGTCGTCGATGAAGCCTCGGTTGGCCGCCACGAACGGATTGGCGAACTTCTCGCGGTACTCCTCGGTACGCTTGGCGATCTTGGCCGCGTCACCGATATCGGAGCGGAAGATGATCTCCACCGCGCCCTTGGCGCCCATGACGGCGATCTCCGCCCCGGGCCAGGCGTAGTTCACGTCGCCGCGCAGGTGCTTGGATGCCATCACGTCGTAGGCGCCGCCGTAGGCCTTGCGGGTGATCACGGTCACCTTGGGGACCGTCGCCTCGGCATAGGCATAGAGGAGCTTGGCGCCGTGCTTGATGATGCCGCCGAACTCCTGCTGAGTGCCCGGCAGGAAGCCCGGCACATCGACGAAGGTGACGATCGGAATATTGAAGGCATCGCAGAAGCGCACGAAGCGCGCGGCCTTGCGCGAGCTGTCGATGTCCAGGCAGCCCGCCAGGACCATCGGCTGATTGGCGACAAAGCCCACGGTGCGGCCAGCCATGCGGCCAAAGCCCACCACCATGTTCCCCGCCCATTCCGGCGACAGTTCGAAGAAATCGCCCTCGTCCACAACCTTTAGGATCAGTTCCTTGATGTCGTAGGGCTTGTTGGGGTTTTCGGGCACCAGCGTGTCGAGCGAAGGATCGTCGCGGTCCGCCGGATCGAGCGTGGCGCGGACCGGCGCCTTTTCGCGATTGTTGGCCGGCAGAAAGTCAACGAAGCGGCGCAGTTGCAGCAGTGCCTCGACGTCATTCTCGAAAGCGAGATCGGAGACACCTGACTTCTGCGTGTGGGTGAGCGCGCCGCCCAGCTCTTCCTGGGTCACGGTCTCGTGCGTCACCGTCTTCACCACGTCGGGGCCGGTGACGAACATGTAGGAGCTGTCCTTCACCATGAAGATGAAGTCGGTCATGGCCGGCGAATAGACCGCACCGCCGGCACAGGGCCCCATGACCATGGAAATCTGCGGGATCACGCCCGAGGCCATGACATTGCGCTGGAACACGTCGGCGTAGCCGGCCAGTGAATCGACACCCTCCTGGATGCGCGCACCGCCGGAATCGTTGAGCCCGAGCACGGGCGCACCGACCTTCATGGCGATGTCCATGACCTTGCAGATCTTGGCGGCATGCATGCCCGACAGCGCACCGCCAAACACGGTGAAATCCTGGCTGAAGACATAGACCAGCCGGCCGTTGATCGTGCCGTGACCGGTCACCACGCCGTCGCCCGGAATCTTCTGGGTCTCCATGCCAAAATCGATCGAGCGGTGCTCGACATACATGTCGTATTCCTCGAACGAGCCCGGATCGAGGAGGGCATCGATGCGCTCGCGCGCCGTCAGCTTGCCCTTGCCGTGCTGTGCCTCGATGCGGCGCAGCCCGCCTCCCAGGCGCGCGCCGGCGCGGCGGCGTTCGAGTTCGTCCAACATGTGCTGCATCCCGGTCTCCGGCCTTCCGCGTCAGTTTTCAGCCATTAGCACGACGGCGTCTAGCGGAGGAATCGCTTCTCGTTGTCCTTGACCGTGCCCATGCCCTGCAGCTCGAACACATCCTCGACCGTGGCGATGCTCGCTTCGACGCCATGAATGCCCCGATCCTTGCGAATCTGCGCAAAGGTCGCGCGCATTGCACCAACGGAGGCACGAATGGCGTGATTGCCCCAGATCAGCAAGCCGATCTTCCCGAGCTCCTTCACCCGGGCCACCGTCATTTGCGGATAGGCCGTCGGCACCAGCGCAATCGGTGCCTTGCCGTCCCAGGCCTTCACGAAGGCCTCGATCTCGTCGGGCGTCTTCTGCTTGGAATGGACCAGGATCATGTCGGCCCCGGCCGCCTCATAGGCGCGCGCGCGCTTCAAGGCCTCGTCCTGGCCGAGGCCGGCGATCAATGCCTCGGTCCGCGCCACGATCACCAGATCGGGGTCCCGCCGCGCCGCGCGCGCCGCCTCGATCTTGCCCTGGAATTCCTCGATGCGGACCATGTCCTGGCGACCGCCGGCGATCAGGCTGGTGACCTTGGGAAAGCTCTTGTCCTCCATCACGATCGCGGCCGCGCCGGCGCGCTCGTACTGTTCGATGACATAGAGCACGTTGATGGCGTTGCCAAAGCCGGTATCGATATCAGCGACCACCGGCAGTCCCGACCGGTCGACCATCGCCCGCGTCATGTCGAGATGCTGCGTCATCGACACCACGCTGACGTCGGGCACGCCGTACATGGCCGAGAGTTCGAAGCCGCTCGCCCAGATCGCGTCGAAACCCGCTTCGGCCGCCAGCATCGCCGATAGCGGACTGTGCGCGGCCATCGCCTCGACAAGACCGTTCTTCGCCAGAACCTGCCGCAGTTTGCTGCCTGATCCCATATCTCATTCCCCTTCAGCGGCGCAGTCGCGCCTTCTCCAGCAATGCCAGGAACCGGGTGCTGGCACCGATATCCTTGGCCACTCCCTCGCGATGCTTCAACGCCAACGGATCGTCGCCCCAGCGTTCGATCTGGTAGAGTTCGTCGACCTGCGCGGCGGCAAATGCGCCTTCGGCGGACAGCCGTCCCTCCGCCACCGCGAGTGCGATGATCACAGACCCGGCGGTATGCGTGAGATTGTAGAGCGCCGACAAGGCGAGATCGGCGTGCACGGCGACGGCGTCGCGCACGCGCCGAAGGGACTCTTCGGGCTGGTCGACGAAAGCTATTCCCTCGGCGACGATAAGGCGCGCGCCGTACCTGTCGGCAGCCCAGTCGAGCAGAGGCTGCCAGGCGTCCTGCTGCAGCTTCACGAGGCTCGCAGGCGTGGTCGCGCGATAGCACAGCAGGTCGGACCCGGCATATTTCGCGGTGTCGGCGATGATCTCCTGGCGTCGCGGAACGACCCGATCGAGGCCGGTTGCCGCCAGGCGCGTCAACGGCAGGTGGGCGGCGTTGATCTCCGCCTTGTCCGGCACGCCGTTCCATTCAGCCGCAATGGCGTCGGCCAACGGCCTCGTGGGGACGACGAGGATCGATTTCGCCGGCGTGCGCATGGGTTTGCCGTCAAGCAGCACACGAAAGCCGCCCTCCTCCGGCTCGACCGCCGTCTCCTTGTAGAAGCGCTTCATGGCGCGCGACGCGGCGAGGGTTGTTGCGGGGGCGTCGCGGGGCGTCCAGCGCGCTGGCGAAGGTCGGCGGTGGACGGCGCCGGCATCTGGGCCCGCAATCCCGGCCTCAGGCCCTCGACGCGCGGCGCTACCGCGGCACACGGATTGACGCCGGTCTGACGCGCCGCCTGATTGATCTGGGACACGAGGCTGGGCACGACCCCCGCGCCGATGATCAACTTGGCGAGGTTGGGCTCCAGCGCGCCCGCGGTCGGCCGGCCGCTTCCGCCCTTGAGGCGCAGCGGCGAGGCCAGAGCCGCACTCTGGGCGTCGCGCACCTCGGGCGCGAGGATGAATTCCCAACCCTCGGTGCGCAGATTCACGTAGCCGCCGCCCACCATCGTGGTGCGCGGCGTGTCGACCACCAACCGGCGCAAGCTGGCGACGCCGCCGCTCACCTCGAAGCGGCCGGCAATGCAATTGAACGGCACCCCGGTGTCGGCACCGCCGAGCAGCCGCTGCGTGTCCGCCGGCCAATTGGCGAGTGGTTCGCGCGGCCAAAGTCCCTTGGTGACGGCGATGTCGATCGAGCCGCTGGCCGAGTTCAGCGCATCGCGCGTGGTGCGTCCGCCGCCGCGCAGGCGCAGGTCGATATCCCCTACGGCATCGCGCAAGCCGAGGTCAAAGCCGATTACGCTTGCCAGTTCACCGAGCAAGACACGGTTGGCCGAGGCCGTGAGAGTGGCCTGACCGATCCGCCCGGTCGGATCGTAGACGAGATCGAAACCGGCGGAGCCGCCGCCGATGGTTGCGGCGGCGCGGAAGGCGAATCGCGAATCGTTCGAGATCAGCGTGACGGAGCCGTTCTGCATCTTGCTGCCGAGTCCGACGACCTCGCCCAGGCGCACCGTCACCGAGACGGCGGCGCGCCCGAGCCAGCTCGCCGCGAACGGCAGGGTGGGCACGAGCCTGGGCTGCGCCGGCGTCGGTGACCCGCCCGCTGACGGTGGTGCAGAAGGCGCCCGCAGCTCACTGACGTCGAGCCGGCTCACATCGGCGTTGACCGTTACCGTGGGAACGCCTTTGCGATCTGGGCGGAACAGCGCCTCACCGCTGAGTTCGCTGGCGCCCACCTTCAATGTCGTCACCTCGACCTTGAAGCCATTGCGCTGGGTCGCGGCCTTGGCATTCAGCGCATAGGGTCCGCCGCGCGGCACCGGTAGATAAATGTAGGGCCCGAAGGCCGACACATCGGGGCCCTCGGAGACGATCTGCACGTTGGTCCCCTTGACCCCCACGCCGCCCTTGATCGAGATCTTTCCTTCGCCGAACCCGCCCTGCAGATCGATGTTGCCGGGCAGGCCCCTCATCCAGCCATCGAACGATCCGGCAGTACCGGTGAGCGTGAACGGTCTGGCCTGCGGGGCGCTGAAGCGACCCTCGAACTGCAATGGCTGATTGGGCGCCGACGATTTCAGGGTGGCCGTCGCCACCTCGAGGACGACCGGCGGCCGGCCCCCGCCGTCGGCAATCGTCAGCACCGAGTCCTGCACCTCGATCACACCGATCCACGGGAAGGCCGCACTCGTGCGCAGGCGTAGGGACCGATTCTCCCCAGGATGCGGCCCCGAGCCGTCCGGAGGCGGCAACATGTCGAGATTGGTGTCACCCACGTCGTTGCGTTCGACCAGGATGTCGGCACCTTCGAGCACCACTCGGCCGATCTTGATCTCGCCGAGAAGCAAAGCCACCGGATCGAGGAACAGCGTGAGCTTGCGCACCCGCGCAAGCTCGGGACGCGATCCCCAGGGGGCGTTGGTCAGCGTCACCCCTTCGGCCACCATCGCGGGATACCGGCCGATCTTCACCGCCAGCGGCACCTTCGCGGCGAGTTCGCGACCCGTCACCTTGCGGATCTGTTCAGTGAGCCGGGCCTGATAGCGGGAGAGGTCGCGGGTGGCGCCCCAGATGAGCCCACCGATCACGGCCAGCGGAATCACCGCTGCGAGAACCCAGGCCAGCCGCCTCCATGGAATGCGCATGCCGTCCGATTCTCGCTCAATCCCCGTCCGTCGAAAAGCCGAATGCTTCGACCGTGCGGCGGAAGTGAGGCGGCAGCTCGGCCGTGACCTTCAGTTCGCCCTTGCCCGAGGGATGCGGCAGCAGCAGTCGGCGGGCGTGGAGGTGCAAGCGGCGGGCGTCGGCGACGGAGGCAAGCAGCGCTTCTTCGCCGCCATATTTACCGTCGCCGAGAATTGGACAGCCAATCTCCGCGCAGTGAACCCGCAGTTGATGCGTTCGCCCGGTGCGCGGCCACAGCGCCAGCAGTGCCGCCCGCTTGGCCAGGCGGTCGAGTTCGCGAAAGTGCGTCAGGGCTTTCTGGCCGTTCTCCTTGTCGACCTGCATCATCTCCCGGTCGCGCGCGCCCGGCCGCTTGGCGAGCGGCAGGTCGATGGCGCCTTCCTTCTGGGGAGGCACGCCGACGACGACGGCCCAGTAGAGCTTTTCCGTCTCGCGCTGGCGAAACGACTCGGCCAGGCGTTTGGCCGCCTGTCCGGTGCGGGCAATCAGCAGAAGGCCGCTGGTATCCTTGTCGAGGCGGTGGACCAGCCGCGGCCGATCCTCGAAGCCGAACCGGAGCGCGTCGAGCATGCCGTCGATGTGCCGCTCCGTGCCCGTGCCCCCCTGCACCGCCAATCCTGGTGGCTTGTTCAGGACGATGACCTGATCGTCGCGATGGATCACCAGGGACTGGATTTCGGCGGCATCGCGGTCGGAGACGGTGGGGATCTCCCGGGGCTTGAGCGGCGGCGCCGACGTGACGCCGGGCGGCAGGCGGACCTGCTGGCCGGGCTCGACACGGTCCTTGCCCTCCACCCGCTTGCCATCGATCCGGACCTGGCCCGTGCGCAGGAGTTTCTGCAGGGCGCCGTGGCTCAGGCCGGGGAAATGGCGCTGGAACCAGCGATCCAGACGCAGACCGGCCTCATCGTCGGATACGGCGCGCGTCTGGACCTGGCCGCGCGGGCCACCCAGGGTCGCGTTGGAGACGGGGCTGTCGCTCATGGCGCGCAACCTAGGCGACAAGCTAAACAGGGTCCATGGAATCGGTGTCGTTCGACACGCTGACATTCGATCACCCGGCGGCCTGCCGGCCGGCGCGGTTGACCGCGAGCCTGCACCTGCCCGTACCGTGCGAGCGGCCGGCACCCTGCATGGTGATCCTGACCAGTAGCGCCGGCGTGCAGCGCCACCGCGAGCATTACTACGCCCAAATGCTCAACGAGGCCGGCACGGCCGCCCTGATCGTCGACAGCTTCACGGGCCGCGGCGTGCGCCGCACGGTCGCCGACCAGACCCTGGTCTCCGGCGCCCAGATGGAGGGCGATGCCTTCGCAGCCCTTGCCCTGCTGCGCGACGACTCCCGCATCGACCCGCACCGGATCGGCCTCATGGGCGTCTCCAAGGGCGGCGTGGCTACCCTCAACGCCGCCATCGCCGTCCGCCAGCGCTGGCGCAGCGGCTTTCCCCACTTGTTCGACCTGCATGTGGCGATCTGTCCCGGGGCCACCGCCCAGCACCGCGATCCGACGACCCACGGCCGGCCGATGTTCTTCATGCTGGCGGCCCGCGACGACTACACCCCCGCCCCGCTCGCCGTCGAATATGCCGAGCGCATGCGGGCCGCCGGCAACGGCCGCATCAAGGTCAAGATCTACGGCAGTGCGCACCACGGCTGGGAATCGATCGGGCCGGTCTTCGACATCAAGGATGCCGAGAACTGGTCGTGCTGCCGGAACTACATCGAGGACGACGGCAGGCATTTCATCCCGGCGGCCGGACGGGCGATGAGCGAGCCCGAGTACCAGGCCTGGGCACGGCAGCACTGCGTCACGCGAGGGGCTCGGGCGGGCGGCGGAACGCTCGAACTGAAGCAGCGGGCAACCGCAGACCTGCTGGGCTTCCTTGCGGTTCACGACTTCACTGCTTCATGGACGAATCGGAAGTTTCCGGCTATACGAGACGCGTGATTCGTATTCATTTTCTCGCCGGTTTACTGGCTTTTGTCGTACCCGCCCTCGGGCCGTTTCCCTCCCTCGCCAGCGATACGCTGTGGACCGGGTCCCGGGCCGGCAGCGCCCGTTCGGAGGCCCTGGTCAGCGCTATTCGGGCGTCCGCCGACCATGGGCTCAACCCGGCTTGGTACGGCTTGGCCGATGTCGAGAAGGCTGTGGCGCCTGGGGCCGACCCGGCAGCGGCAGAATCCCTTCTCACGGCGGCCTTCGTGGCCTACGCCAGCGATGTCTCGACGGGTCGCGTGCGCGCCAACCGGATCGACAAGGAAATCTCGATCGACCAGCGCAAGGTCGACAAGGCAGACCTGCTGAAGGCTGCCGCCGAGGCGCCGGACTTCGCCGTCTACCTTGCCTCGCTTCCACCCAGGGGCGACTATCCGGGATTGCAGAAGGCGTTGGCGATCTGGCGCGACAAGCGCGCCAAGGCGGCCTTCACGCCACTGCCCGACGGCACCGCCCTGAAGCCCGGCATGATCGATGTCCGCGTGCCGCTGCTGCGCAAGCGGCTGGCCGAACTCGAACTCAAGCTGCCCGATCCCGGCCCTGTCGTGGACCAGTACGACGAGGCGCTGGCC
This sequence comes from Alphaproteobacteria bacterium, assembly GCA_947474005.1. Lineage (GTDB taxonomy): Bacteria > Pseudomonadota > Alphaproteobacteria > Reyranellales > Reyranellaceae > Reyranella. The sequence goes on from CANJHI010000007.1 coordinate 42,837, forward strand.
GCCGTCGTGAAGTCCTACCAGGAAACCAAGGGGCTCACGGTCGACGGCGTCATCGGCGCCAAGACGGTCCGTTCGCTCAACACCACGATCGACGAGCGCATCGACCAGATCGTGGCCAACCTGGAGCGCCGGCGCTGGCTGCCGGAAGATCTCGGCAGCCGCTACGTGTTCGTGAACACCGGCGACTATTCGATGGTGTTCGTCGACGCCGGCAAGGTCGCTTTCCAGAGCCTGGTGATCGTCGGCACGCCTAAGGATCCGACACCGGAGATTCAATCGGTGATGCGCGGCTTCCAGACCAACCCCTTCTGGACCGTGCCGCAGTCGATCGCCGGCGAGGAGTACCTGCCGCTGTTGCGCCGCGATCCCAATGCGCTGGCCAGCAACGGCTTCAAGATCTTCGCCAACTGGAGCGACGACACGGAACTCGACCCCAACACGGTGGACTGGAGTTCGATCCATCCCAAGGCGTTCCCCTACCGCATCCGGCAGGACTCCGGCGCCACCAACGCGCTCGGCTACATCTTCTTCCCGTTCAACAACAAGTACGGGATCTACATGCACGACACCGCCAGCCGGTGGCTGTTCACCGAGGGCAGCCGCAATTTCAGCCATGGCTGCATCCGCCTGCTGAACCCGCTGGATTTCGTCGAGAAGGTCTTCAACGGCAAGAGCAACTTCAGCCAGGAGCGCGTGCGGCAGGTCATCAATTCCGGCCAGCAGGCGCACTACACCTTCCCCGAGCCGGTCACGCTCTACGTCACTTATCGCACGGTGTCGGCCGATGCCGGCGGTGCCGCGACGTTCCGCGACGACGTCTACGGCCGCGATCGCCTTGTCGTGAAGGCGATGCCCAAGCCCTGAAGGCTCAGCGCTTCTTGTCCCGAAGCTTCTTCCAGTAGTCGAGGCGCTTCACGATCTCGCGTTCGAAGCCGCGCTCGACGGGCTTGTAGAACTCCTCGCGCGCCATACCGTCGGGAAAGTAGTTCTGCCCCGAGAATCCGTCGGTTGCGTTGTGATCGTACTCGTAGCCCTGGCCGTAGCCGATCTCCTTCATCAGCTTGGTCGGCGCGTTCAGGATGTGCATCGGCGGCGTGAGCGAGCCGTGGGTCTTGGCGGCGCGCTTGGCGGCGCCGTACGCGACATAGCCCGCGTTCGATTTCGGCGCGGTGCCGAGATAGATCACCGCCTGGGCGATGGCGAGTTCGCCCTCGGGCGAGCCGAGGCGGTCGTAGGTATCCCAGGCCGCGAGCGTCTGGGTGAGCGCCTGCGGATCGGCCATGCCGATGTCCTCGACGGCGAAGCGCACGAGGCGGCGGGCGATGTATTTCGGGTCCTCGCCGCCATCCAGCATACGGGCGAACCAGTAGAGCGCGGCATCGACGTCGGAGCCGCGCAGCGACTTGTGCAGGGCGCTGATCAGGTTGTAGTGCGCTTCCTGCGCCTTGTCGTAGAGCGGCGCGCGCTTCTGCAGCAACGTGGCCAGCCTGGCCGGCGGCAACGGTCCCTTCTCCTTGAGTTGCGCGAGCTGCTCGGCCAGCCCGATCAGGTAGCGGCCATCGCCATCGGCCATGGCGAACAGGGCCTGCCGTCCCGCCTCGTCGATCGGCAGTTCACGGCCGAGCGCCTTCTCGACCCGCGCCAGCAGGATCTCGAGCGCCGCCTCGTCGAGACGCCGCAGCACCAGCACCTGGCAGCGCGACAGCAGCGCGGCATTGAGCTCAAAGGACGGGTTCTCGGTGGTCGCCCCGATCAATGTGACGGTGCCGTCCTCGACGTAAGGTAGAAAACCGTCCTGCTGAGCGCGGTTGAAGCGGTGGATCTCGTCGACGAACAGCAGCGTGCCCTTGCCGTCCTTGCGACGCTGGCGTGCCGCCTCGAAGATCTTGCGCAGGTCGGCGACGCCAGAGAACACCGCCGACAGCGGCTCGAAATGCAGGTCGGTCGCCTCGGCGAGCAGCCGCGCAATCGTGGTCTTGCCGCACCCCGGTGGTCCCCACAGGATCAGCGAGCTGAGCTTGCGCGCCGCCAGCATGCGGCCGAGCGGACCGTCCGGGCCGAGCAGATGGTCCTGGCCCAGGATCTCGCCAAGCGCACGCGGCCGCAGGCGTTCGGCGAGCGGCGTCGGGGCGAGCGAGGCGAAGAGTTCAGCCGGCACGATCCGAGGCTACCACGCCTCAGCGGAACTGGACGGTGGATACCATGCCCTCGCGCCCGATCGAGACGCTGGAGATGCCGGCGGCGATGCGCTTCTTGAGGTCCTCGACGTTCTTCACGTCCTGGCCGTTGGTGGCCAGGATCATGTCGCCGGGACGGATGAACCGGCCGGCGTAGGCGCCCGGCTTGACCTCGACGACGGTAACGCCCGGCCGCCATTCGGCCAGGCCCATCTCCTCCGCGACCGCGGGCGACATGTTGACCACGGTGGCACCGGAGAGCGGCTGACGGCCTTCGAGCGCCGAACGCTCACGCGGTGGATCCTCGGGTGGGGCCGCGAGCTTCAGTTCGACCACCATTTCCTTGCCGGCCCGAACGATGCGCACCGGCACGATCGTATCCACCTGGAGGGTGGACAGGCGGAACCTGAGACCCGCCTCGTCGTCGATCGGCAGGTCGCGCAGCGCCACGATCACGTCGTTGCGCTTGAGCCCGGCGTCGGCACCAGGCCCATTGGCGAAAACCTCCTTCACCACCAGGCCGGCCGGCCGCGACAGGCCGAAGCCGGCGGCGAGATCGGGCGTCACGCGCTGCATGCTGGCACCGAGCCAGGGACGCACGATGCGGCCACCCTGTTCGCCGATGGCGACCATGCGCGCCACGATATTCGACGGCGTGGCGAAGCCGATGCCGACCGAGCCGCCGCTCTGCGAATAGATCGCCGTATTGATGCCGATCAGCCGCCCATCGAGGCTCACCAGGGCGCCACCGGAGTTGCCGGGATTGATGGCAGCGTCGGTCTGCAGGAAGAAGTTCGAGTCGTTGACGCCGCCGGCGCTGCGCGCCACCGCCGAAACGATGCCGCTGGTCACGGTCTGGTTCAGCCCAAAGGGATTGCCGATCGCCAGCACGATGTCGCCGACTTCGACCGAGTCTGAATCGCGCATATCGAGGAAGGGGAACTTCTCGCCCGCCCCGTCGATGCGGACCAGCGCCAGATCGTAGCGCTCGTCTTGGGTCACCACCTTGGCCTCGAACTCGCGCCGGTCGGCCAGAACGATGCGAATTTCATCAGCGCCCTTGACCACATGGGCGTTGGTCACGATCAGCCCATCGGGTCGCACCAGCACGCCCGACCCCAGCGAATTCTGCACCCGATCGCCGGCCTGCGGCATGCCGGGAAAGGGGAACGGCAGGCGCCGCTGCACCCGCGCCGTGGTGGTCGTGTAGATGTTCACGACGGCCGGCGACACCTTCTTGACCAGTGGCGCGTATGAGTAAGCCAGCTCGCTGCGGGCGCTCGGCAGGGGTTGTGCAACGGCCGCCGGCGGGCCGGCCATCGCCGTTCCCCCGATCAGGATCATTGCCGCCAGATACCTAAGCCCCGTCATTCATCGGTCTCCGTTGCCGCCCGAGCATTTGCGGTCACTCTTATGGCAAATCAAGGGCTGAGTCCCCCGGATGGCACAACCGTTGCTGTGCCTTGACCAATGCGCGCCACCAACCGGCGTGTCCGACAGGGAGCCTCTCATGAAACTGACCCGCCGCACTGTCATTGCCGCCTCGGCCGCCACGCTTGGTTCGTCCCTGGCCGTATCCGCCGCCCGGGCGAGTACCGACTGGCCGACCAAGGCGCCGATCAAGCTGATCGCCACTTTCCCGCCGGGTGGCACGGCTGACACGATCTCGCGCATCCTGGCGCCCAAGCTTTCGGCGGCACTGGGCACCCAGGTGATCGTCGAGAACCGGCCCGGCGCCGGCGGGACGATCGGCTCGGACCTCGCCGCCAAGGCCGCGCCCGATGGCTACACGCTGGTCATCTCCCATGCCTCTCCGCTGGGCATCGCGCCCGGAATCTATCCAAAGCTGCCCTACAACGTGGTCACCGACTTCACCCACGTCACCCTGATCGGCCATACGCCCAATGTCCTGATCGTGCCGGCCGACTCGCCCTACAAGACGCTCGGCGATTACATCGCCGACGCCAAGGCCAAGCCCGACCAGATCGCCTTCGGCAGCTCCGGCATCGGCTCCAACACCCATCTGATGGGCGAGCAGCTCTCGACTCTGGCCGGCATCAAGCTGAAGCACGTGCCCTACCGCGGCTCGGCGCCGTCGCTGCAGGACATGCTGGCCGGCGTCATTCCCTCGATGTTCGACCCGATCACCACCAACGTGCCGCACATCAATTCCGGCAAGGTCCGGCTGCTGGCGATCAGCTCGGAAGCGCGCATCGACATGTATCCCAACGCACCGACCTTCGCCGAGCAGGGCTTCCCCAAGATGACGACCTCGACCTGGGTCGGCGTCTCCGGTCCCAAGGGCATGTCGCCCGAGATCGTGGCCCGCCTCTACGAGGAACTGCAGAAGGCTTACAAGGCGCCCGAAGTCGTCGAACGGTTCAAGGAAGTCGTGCTGCTGCCCGGCGACAAGCCGATGACCCCGGCCGAATACACCAAGTTCGTCGGCGACTTCGCCGCGATCTGGGCCGAGGTCAGCAAGACCGCCGGGATCTCGCTCGAACTGGGCTAAGAGGGGACCATTTCCGGGCACACCTCGTTGTGCCACGAGGTGTCCCGCTGCCTGTGCCACGAACCGGCCTCAAGCCCTTGATCCGGCGGGGCAATTGCCCCCTGATCGCCTGTGCCACCGCGCCCCGGCCCACGCCGGGATGAGAATCCCGGAGCGGTCGCCGCGGTGGACCCTTCCGTGGACCATTCGGGATCGATCAGGGCCCCCACAGAGCCCATGAAAAACGCCCGCCGGATCTCTCCGCGGGCGTCTCCCATCGTAGCAAAAAAAGTAGCAAAAACCTGCTGAACCTGCAAATCAGCAAGTGCCTCTCACCCGCACCGCGAGTAGCCACAGTTGAGGCAGACGTCGCAGCCTTCCTGGTGCGTGAGGGAAGCGGCGCCACAGTTGGGACATTGCCCCATCGTCGTCGCAGCGCCCCCTGAAGGCTCGCGGGCACCGGCCGCCAGCCGGACCCGCTGGTCGGCGGCCTCCGCGATCAGCGGCGCGTCGGCGGGGCTGAGGAACCCGATCTCGATCAGGTGCCGCTCGATCACGCCGCCGATCGCTGCCAGCAGTGACGGCACATAGCGGCCCTCCATCCACTGGCCGCCGCGCGGATCAAAGACGGCCTTCAGTTCCTCGACCACGAACGACACGTCGCCGCCGCGGCGGAACACCGCCGAGATCATGCGCGTCAGCGCCACGGTCCAGGCGTAGTGCTCCATGTTCTTGGAGTTGATGAAGATCTCGAACGGCCGGCGGCGGCCGTCCTGCATCACGTCGTTGATGGTGATGTAGATGGCGTGGTCGCTGCCCGGCCATTTGATCTTGTAAGTCCGGCCCGGCAGCTCCTCCGGCCGGTCGAGCGGCTGGGCGATATAGACGACGCCGTCCTCGCGCGCCAGCACCGGCACGAGGGCCGGGGTCGCGCGCTGGGCGGCTGCCTCGGGCTTCACCTCGAGCACCGCGCCCGTGACGTCGTTGGGGCGGTAAGTCGTGCAGCCCTTGCAGCCCTGCGCATAGGCCTCCTCGTAGACGCCCTTGAAGGCCTCGAACGAGATGTCGCGCGGCAGGTTGATGGTCTTGGAGATCGAGCTGTCGACGAACTCCTGCGCCGCCGCCTGCATGGCGAGATGGTCGGCGGGCGAGAGCGTCTGGGCATCGACGAACACATCTGGCGGCGGTGCTTCGTTGCCCTTGGCCTCGCGCCAGGCGCGGAAGGCATAATCCTCGACGCTCTCCTCACGCTTGGTGCCGTCGGGCTGCAACACGTGCCGCACATAGCCGAAGGCGAACACCGGCTCGATGCCGGAAGAGACGTTGTCGGCCAGCAGCGAGATCGTGCCGGTGGGCGCGATCGAATTCAGCAGCGCATTGCGGATGCCGTAGCGGCCGATGGCGGTGCGCACGTCCTCGGGCAGGCCGCGGATCGTCTCGCCGGCGAGATAGCGGGTGCGGTCGTAAAGCTCGAAGCTGCCCTTTTCCGCCGCGATATCGGCCGAGGCGAGATAGGAGAAGCGCTGGACCGCGCCCAGCCATTCGCGCGTGAGCCGAACTGCCTCGGGTGAGCCGTAGCGCACGCCGCAGAAGATCAGCGCGTCGGCCAAACCCGTGACGCCGAGCCCGATACGGCGCTTGGCTTTCGCCTCCTTCTCTTGGCTCGCGAGGGGAAAGCGCGAGACATCGACCACGTTGTCGAGCATGCGCACGGCAACAGGCACCAGCCGCTCCAGCGCCGCCATGTCGAGGCTGGCTTCGGGCGTGAAAGGAGCCTTCACCAGCGCAGCGAGATTGATCGAACCCAGCAGACAGGCGCCGTACGGGGGCAACGGCTGTTCGCCGCAAGGATTCGTCGCGTGAATGGTCTCGCAGTAGCGGAGATTGTTTCTGGCATTCACGCGATCGATAAAGATCACGCCGGGTTCTGCAACGTCATAGGTGGCGCGCATGATGCGCTCCCACAACGCCTTCGCCTTCACCGTCCTAAAAGTCTTCCCGCCGAAGACGAGAGCCCAATCGGCATCGTCTTTCACCGCTTTCATGAAGGCGTCGGTGACCAGCACCGAGACGTTGAACATGCGCAGGCGCGCCGGATCGCGCTTGGCGTCGACGAAGGCTTCGATGTCCGGATGGTCGCAACGCAGCGTCGCCATCATGGCACCACGGCGCGAGCCTGCGCTCATGATGGTGCGGCACATGGCGTCCCACACATCCATGAACGACAGCGGCCCCGAGGCGTCGGCGCCGACGCCCTTCACCGGCGCGCCCTGCGGACGCAGCGTCGAGAAATCGTGGCCGATGCCACCGCCCTGCTGCATCGTGAGCGCGGCCTCGCGCAGATTCTCGAAGATCGACGACATGTCGTCGCCGATCGTTCCCATCACGAAACAGTTGAAGAGCGTGACGCTGCGGCCGGTGCCGGCGCCCGCGATCACGCGGCCGGCCGGCAGGAACTTGAAACCGGACAGGGCTTCGTGGAAACGCCCGGCCCAAAGCTCGGGGTCGCGCTCCGGCGCCGCGAGCGCCCGCGCCACGCGCCACCACGTTGCGTCCAGGTCGGCATCGGCTTGACCGCCCGATTGGCCGGTCGCGTCGCGGAAGCGATATTTCATGTCCCAGATACGCTGGGAAACAGGCGCCCATTCCATCGTCAAAAAGTAGGCGTGACGGCCCCTGATATCAACAGAAATGTTCCTTATACGTTCCTATTCGTCTCGGGCACGGTAGCCTTCGGTCTTGGCAAGTTGGAAAAACTGCCGGGCCTCTTCAGCGGACTGCGCCGCAGAAAGACAGACCGCTTCCTGGGGTTCGTAAATGATCGCGTCGCCCAGCTTCGCCAGCGCAGCCGCCAACGCAAAGGCGGTGCCGCCTTCCGCGAAATTCCCACCCCAGGTAAAATTCACCACCTTGTCTCGCCCGTCCACCGCTGCGGCCAGTTCGGGATACATCTCGGTCAACTCCGCGAGATTGTCGTCGAAGTAGACCTCGACACCTGTTTTGCAGCCTGCGAGGTCGATCGGCCAAAAGCCGCTCGTTCCCTCGAAGTCGTAGAGCACGGTTGCCTCGAATCCCAACGCATCGAGCGCGCCCTTGAGGCCGGCGCGGTCCCACGCCAAGTCACCACGCCAGCAAACATGCAAATCCATCGACATGCCGTCCTCCAACTACGAATGAGCAGGGCCCATTTCAATGGTTGAAGAACTTCTGAACAACAAACCTATGGTTGTATTCTTTGAGCGTCAGCCACCAGCCGCGCCGTGGTGCCTTCGATGCGTTCGCGCAGCGTCGCCATGAAGGTCTTGCGATCGAGGCCCGGTGGGATGGCCTGAAGCAATTCGACGTCGATGATGCCCGGCCACTTAATGAACTTGCGTCGCCCCCAGAAGACCCCCGAATTGAGCGCCACCGGCACGACCGGTATGCCGAGCTGGCGATAGAGCGCCGCCGTGCCGACCTGGTAGGGCGGCTGCGATCCAACCGGCGTCCGCGTGCCCTCGGGAAAGATCAGGATGGAGCGGCCTTCGGCCACCGCCGCCTTGGCCTGCCGCACGAGGCCACGTAGCGCCTTGGCGCCGTCGCCGCGCTCGACGCCGATATGGCCGGCCCGCGCCATCGCCCAGCCGACGACGGGAATGAACAGCAGTTCGCGCTTGAGGATGATCGCGGCGTGGGGAAACAACAGGGCGAAGGCCAGCGTCTCCCAGGTCGATTGATGCTTGCAGGCGATGATGACCGGGCCTGTCGGCATGTTCTCGAGACCACCCAGGCGGTGCGTGAGGCGGCACGTGAGCCGCAGCCAGCCAAGGCAGAAGGCGATCCAGAAATGCGACCACGCCACCACGGCGCGGCGCGGCAACACCAGGATCGGGGCGCCCACGATGGCGATGACCGTCGACCCGACGTACCAGCCCACATTGAAAAAGAACGAGCGCAGGCGAAGGCCGATCACCGGGATCTCTCGGCACGGGCGCAGCGATCGAAGGAAGAACCGGAAAGGAACATGAGAGCGGGGCCAGAGCCGTGTTGCTTGTAAGGCCAGTTTTAGTGGCCTAACGTCCGCCCGCAAGCACATCTAGGGGTACTTCCCCGCTCATCATGCAAGTTACCTGTTCAAACTGCGGAGCCCGGTACGCCGTCGATCCCAAGGCGATCGGCCCCACCGGCCGCACCGTCCAGTGCGCCCGCTGCAATCATCGCTGGTTCGAGCCCGCGCAGGCAGCGCCCACTCCGCCGGTAGATGTCGCATCGCCGGCAGGCCCGGTGCCGGATGTCGTCATCCGTCCGCAGTCCCCTGGATCGGGCCTGCCCGCCCTGACCAAGCCCCCGCTAAAACGCCAATTTGGCCGGTGGCTAGCGGGCGCCGCCGTCGTCCTCGTCGTGGTGGGCTCGGCGGCCTTCATCTGGCGGGTTCAGCTCCTGGAGCGTCTCCCCTCCGCCTGGCGCCCGATCCTCACTCTGGACGCTTTCCGTAGCCTGCCGGCCGTGCCGCCGAAAACCGTTCAGGCGCGGCTCGAAATCGATTTAGACGCCAGCAAGATTGAGTGGCAAGATAACCGATATGTCGTACAGGGAGAGATCATCAACACCGGGCGCGCGCCGGCATCGACCAGCCGCCTGAAGCTGGTCTTCAGAAAGAACAACGACGTGCTGGGCGAACGCACCTATCCGCTGATCAAGGGCCCGATCGGGCCGGGTGCCCGGGTGAGTTTCAGCCAGGCACTCGACGAACCGCCCCCCGGCACCACCGACGTCGTACCAGCCGTCGAATAGCGAGCCCCGCCATGCCCAACCGTCCGACCGTCTCGATCCGCTTTTCTGCCGCCGAAATCGCCGCCCGTGTCGATGTCATGGCGGGCGAACTCGCCGCCAAGCTTCCGGCCGACACGCTGGTGGTTTCGGTGCTCAAGGGCAGCTTCGTGTTCGCCGCCGACCTCATCCGCGCGCTCAGCCTGGCCGGCGCCGACTGGTCGATGGATTTCCTCACCCTGTCGAGCTACGGCAGCGGCACCGAGACCAGTGGCAGCGTGCGGATCGTGCGCGACATCGTCGACGACGTGCGCGACCGCGACGTCCTGCTGGTCGACGACATCCTGGAATCGGGCCTCACCCTCAGCTTCGCCAAGAAGCTCATGCTCGAGCGCCATGCGCGCCGGGTCTGGATCTGCACGCTCCTCGACAAGCCGGCGAAGCGCCGCGCGGCGCTCGAGGCCGATTTCGTCGGCTTCGAGGCCGGCGACGAATTTCTCGTGGGCTACGGACTCGACTGGGCCCACCGCTTCCGCGGCCTGCCCTATATCGGTGTAGTGGAGAAAACGAGTTAGCCTCTTGGGACCGCGGGCCTCCTCAGGGCGGAGGTTATTCCGCCCGCGCCCGCCTCATGACCTTGAGCGGGCCTGGAGGCCCGCGGTCCGCTTGAGATGATCTAGAAACTCACCTCATCCTGAGGAGCGCGCGCAGCGCGCGTCTCGAATCGGGCGGAGTAGTCTCGGCCCTGTGATGGGCAACGGGGACCGAGTGTGCAGCCCATGCTTCGAGACGCCCGGCTATGCCGGGCTCCTCAGCATGAGGTTGTGTTGTTCGAACTGAAGAACAGACGCCGAATGAATTCGGCGCGTCAGTAAGTCTTCAGCAGCCGGTCGATGTAGTCGAGTTCGTCCTTCGGGCGAAGCTGGTCGCCGGCACGACGGCGCAGTTCGTCGAGGATTTCGCGGCTGCGCTGACGCTCGAGTTCGAGCGGAACCTTGTCGGTGCCGGTGTCGACGGCATCGCCGTAGTTGCCGTCGGAACGGCCGAGCGGGTCGCGGTCCTCGCTCTTGCGCTCGCGCTCCTCGATCTCGGCGAGATCCTGGCCATTGCCCGGCCCACGCTGGCGCATCTGCTCGGCGAGATCGCCCATGCCCTGCTGGAGGTTGTCCAGCGCGCGCCGCTGCGAGCGCGAGGCCTCGCGCGGATCGCCACGGCGCAGCGACTCCTCGGCTTCGCGCATGGAACGCTCGGCGCGGCCGAGCGACTCGGGCATCGGCATGCCGTTCTCGTCGAGACGGCGCATCATGTCGCCAAGCTGGCGGCGCAAGCCTTCCTGCTGACCGCGCTGCTGTTCGCCCCACTGGCCGTCGCCCGGCTGGCCCTGGCCCTGCCCAGGCTGTCCCTGGCCCGGCTGCTGGCCTTGTTGACCCTGTTGGCCTTGTTGCCCCTGCTGCCCACGCTGTCCCTGCTGGCCGCGTTGTCCCTGCTGGCCCTGCTGACGCCCTTCGCGCTCCGATTCGCCCAAAAGCTGGTTCTGGCGGCGCGACAGCCGGTCGAGCTGGTTCATCATCTCACGGCCCTGCTGATTGCCCTGACCCTGCTGACCTTGCTGCCGCTGCTGCCCTTTCTGGCCGGGCTGCGCCATCATCGGCGTGGCGTTTTCCATCATCTTGCGCAGCTCTTCGAGCATGCGCTTGGCGCCCTCGCGGTCGCCGTTCTTCGCCATCTCGCGAATCTTGTCGAGCATCTTCTGCAGGTCGTCGCCGGTGATGGTGTTGTTGGGATCCATCTTCTCCGCCTGCTCCTGCATGCGGCGAAGTTCCTCGGGATCCTTCATCTTCTCGGCGAGTTCGCGCTGCCAGCGGGCCATCGCATCGTAGAGCTGCTGGATCAGCTTCTCGATCTCCTCGTCGCCGGCCTGGCGCTGCATGGCGTCGCGCAGCTCCTGCCGCGCCTGCTCGAGCGCCCGCTCGGCGTCGGATGTGGCGCCGCTTTCGAGGCGCATCGCCAGATCCCACAGAAGCTTCTGCGTCTCGGTGACGGTTTCCTTGATGTTTTCCTTGTCGCCGCCCTGGGCAAGACGCGCCGCGCCGATGCGAAGCCCGAGCTGAACCACCGGATCGTTGCGATAATCGTCCGGCCGCACCTGGACCATGCGCATGCCGTCGGCGACATCGATCCGGTATCCGGTGGGATCGCGCGTCAGGGCCTTGCGCAGGGTGATGAGGGCGCGCGCCGTCGGATCATTGAACACCCGCTCCGGCAGCAGGAAGGTCTCGACCGAGCTCCGACCCTTCTGGCCGATGGCATCGGTGGCGAACAGCATCACGGTGGTCTTGAGACCGGCCCAGGGATGGCTGGTGAGATCGCGCACGAAGGAGTCCGACACTTTCTTGGAATTGCCGGCAACGGGCAGGTCGATGCGCAGAACCTCGGGCTCCTCGTCGCTGCTGAGCGCATCGTCGCCCAGCACGCTGCCGTGGAGGCGGATCTGCAACTGCACGCCCGTGACGCCAAAGTCGTCGCCGGCGATGTAGTCGACCTTGGTCGACCACTTGTCGACGCCGATGGGTCGGGCGAACTCGATGGTCGGCGGCAGGTCGGGGATGACGTGCAGATTCCAGCGCGCCTGCTCGTCACCGCGGGCCTGCAGGGCGATCTTCTTGCCCTCGGTGATGATCTGCTCGATCTGGTACTTGCCCTTGCCGACGGTCGTGAACTCGGTGGCCTTGCCGTCGATCACGAGTTGCGGCGGCTTACGGCCGCGCACGTCATCGACGAAGCCGGCGAGCTTGCTGCCGACCGGGACGCGCAGAACCTTGTCGTGATCGGCGACGTCGAGATAGACCGGCGGCTTGCCGGTATAGGCCGGCGGCGCGATCCAGAGATTGGCAACCACCGGAGGCGGCGGCGGAAAGGCCGGCGTGAAGGCTGCCATCATGCGATCGCCGCGCCAGCCGCCGGCGGTCACCACCGCCACGATCAGAAGCAGCAGCGGCACGAGGCGCAACGCCCAGGTATCGAGCACGGCCAGCCCGGGATGGGCCGGCCGGTTGGCGAGTCCCGCCAGGCGTTCGATTTCGCGGCGGCGATGGGCCTGCCACAGGGCGGCAGCCATCGGATCGTCGGCGCCGGCGGCAAGCCGATCCTGAACGGCGACGAGCGGACGGTGCGGCACGCCGCTGTCGCGCTCCAGCCGGCGGATCGCGGCTTCCTGCGTGGGCCAGGTAAAATTCCTCAGCTCCCACCAGCCGAGGCCGGCAAGGGCGAGCGCCACGACAGCCAGCAGGCCGGTATGCGTCCAGGGCTCCAGCCCGGCGAAGAGGTCGAGGTGGGCCGCGGCCACGAACAGCGCCACAAAGGCCAGCAGCGGCATCAGCCTCGGCCAGAGGGCTTCCCAGGCGAGCGCTGCCCGGGCCACGCCGACCTTGCGCCGCAGGCCGGGCGCTTCGATCGTGGAGGTCGGGCTGGCGTCCATCGCCTTCCTTTCGTTACGCCTTTACAGACTCCATCCAGGGCGGAAACCGCTCGGCGGAGAGCATCTCGTCGATCGTCGGTCTGGGTCTAATGACCGCAAATCGCGTGCCATCGACCATCACTTCCGGTGCCAGGGGACGGGTGTTGTAGCTCGACGCCATAACCGCCCCGTAGGCACCCGCCGAGCGTATCATGACGAGGTCTCCGGCAGCCAGCGGCGGCAAATCACGGTTCTGTGCCAGGAAATCGCCCGATTCGCAGATCGGACCGACAATGTCGCAGCGCATCGTGGCGGTATCTTGACGGGGTTCGCGCACCGGCAGGATGTCGTGCCAGGCCTCGTAGAGCGTGGGGCGGATGAGATCGTTCATGGCGGCATCGACGATGACGAAAGTCTTTGCCGCGCCGGGCTTCACGAGGATGACCTCGCTCACCAGCACGCCCGCCTCGCCGACCAGGCGCCGGCCGGGCTCAAAGGTGAGCTCGCAGCCCAGCCCGTCGGTTTCCCGGGCAACCACGGCCATGAATTCGGCGATCGAGGGCAGCTTCTCGTCGGCATAAACAATCCCCAGGCCGCCGCCGATATCGAAGCGCTCGATGCGGTGGCCGTCGGTACGCAACTGCCCGATCAGCTCGCGCACCCGCGCGATGGCCGCGCGATAGGGTTCTAGCGAGGTGAGCTGGGAGCCGATATGCATGGCCACGCCCACCACCTCGAGATGCGGCTGGCGACCGGCAAGGGCAAAGGCCTCGCGTGCGAGGTCGATGTCGATGCCGAACTTGTTCTCCTTGCGGCCGGTGGTGATCTTGGCGTGCGTGCCGGCATCGACATCGGGATTGACCCGGATGGTGATGGCGGCCTTCACGCCGAGCTGGGCGGCGACGGCGTTCAGCGTCTCGATCTCGGCCGAACTCTCGACGTTGATCTGGCCGACGCCGACCTGCAGGGCGGCCATCAGCTCCGAGGCCTTCTTGCCGACGCCGGAATAGATGATGCGCTTGGCCGGAATGCCGGCCGCCAGAGCGCGCTGCATCTCACCCACCGAGACGATGTCGGCGCCCGCGCCCATCTCGCCGAACAGGCGGACGACGGCCAGGTTGCTGTTGGCCTTCATGGCGTAGCAGACGCTGGCATTCATATTCTTGATGCCCTTGATGCCATCGGCGAATTCGCGCCATGCCGCGCGCAGTGCACCCGCTGAATAACAATAGAAAGGCGTGCCGACCTGGGCCGAGATCGCGGCCAATGACACACCTTCGGCGTGCATCTCGCCGTCTTGATACTTGAAGAAGCTCATCGTGAACGCCCTAGAAAACGACGCCGTGCTTCCTTGACGGCGCGCGCGACATTGGCCGGCGCCGTGCCGCCCAGGCTCTTGCGCGCCTTGACCGAGGCCTCGACCGTGAGCACGCGATAGACGCCGCGATTGATCCGCGGCTCGACGGCCTGCATCTCGGCGAGTGACAGTCTGTCGAGGTCGATGCCCTTGTCGGCGGCCTTGCCGACCAGCGCACCGGTAACGTGATGGGCCTGGCGGAACGGCAGGTCGATCTCGCGCACCAGCCAGTCGGCGAGATCGGTCGCCACCGAATAGTCCGCCGAGGCCACCGCACGCATGCGCTCCGGGTTCGCCTTGAGGTCGCGCACCATGCCGGCCATCGCCGCCACGCCCAGCTCCAGCGAGTCGGCGGCGTCGAACAGCGGCTCCTTGTCCTCCTGCATGTCCTTGCCGTAGGTGAGCGGCAGGCCCTTCAGCATGGTGCAGATCGCCACGAAGGCGCCGACGATGCGGCCGGTTTTTCCGCGCGTCAGTTCCGCCGCGTCGGGATTGCGCTTCTGCGGCATGATCGAGCTGCCGGTCGTGAAAGCGTCCGACAGCGCGATGAAGCGGAAGGGCGCCGAGCACCAGATCACGATCTCCTCGGACAGCCGCGACAGGTGCACGGCCGTCATCGAGGCCGCGGCGATGAATTCGACCACATAGTCGCGGTCGGACACGGCATCGAGCGAATTGGCCATCGGCCGATCGAAGCCCAGCGCCTTGGCGGTGTGCCGCGGATCGATCGGATGCGGCGAGCCGGCGAGCGCCGCGGCGCCCAGCGGCGACTCGTTCAGTCGTACCCGGCAATCGGCGAGCCGGCTCCGATCACGCCCGAACATCTCGACATAGGCCAGCAGATGGTGGCCGAAGGTGATCGGCTGCGCCGTCTGGAGGTGCGTAAAACCCGGCATGATGGTGGCGGCATATTCCTCGGCACGGTCGATCAGGGCTGACTGCAGGTCGGCCAGCATCGGCTCCAGCCGATCGATCGTGTCGCGCACCCACAGCCTGACGTCGAGCGCCACCTGGTCGTTGCGCGAGCGCGCGGTGTGCAGCCGGCCGCCGGCCGGGCCGATCAGCTCGGTCAGCCGCGCCTCGACGTTGAAATGGATGTCCTCGAGCTTGGTCGAGAACTTGAAGCGGCCGCTCTCGATCTCGCGGCGGACCTCGATCAGCCCGCGCCGGATGGCGCGTCCGTCCTTGGCCGTCAGGATGCCTTGGGCCACCAGCATGTCGGCATGCGCCAGCGAACCGGCGATGTCCTGCGCGTACAGCCGCCGGTCGAAACCGATGGAGGCGTTGATCCGCTCCATGATTTCCGCCGGGCCGAGCTTGTAGCGGCCGCCCCACATCGTGTTGGAGCGACTCTTCGGCGCCCCCGCCTTGAGCACTCGCGCAGTCGTGTTCTTTCGTGCCATGAATTCGAGCCACTGATTCTATAGGAACGCGGCTTATGGCATATCCCGTCCCCAATTTCCTCCCCGGCCGGAGGTACATTCTCTCCGGTGTCTTGGCCGGTGTCTCGGCCGGTGGCCTGGCAGCCCTTGCGCTTCCCGCGCGGGCGGCGGGAGAAATGGCCCGGTTCAAGAAGGCCGCGACACCCAAGCCGCTGCCCGATCTCGCGTTCCAGGACGCCGACGACAAGCCGTTGCGCTTCGCCGATTTCCGCGGCCGGGCATTGCTGATCAATTTCTGGGCGACCTGGTGTGCGCCGTGCGTCAAGGAGATGCCGAGCCTCGACCGGCTGCAGGCGATGTTTCCCGAGAACAAGTTCCTCATCCTGCCCTTGTCGATCGACGGTCCGACGCGGCCCAAGGTCGCGCCGTTCTACAAGGACCAGAAGCTCACCCACCTCGGCATCTATTTCGACAAGGGCCGCAAGGCCATGCAGGCGCTCGACGTGTCGCTGCTGCCGACCTCGATCCTGGTCGATCCCACGGGGCGCGAACTCGGCCGGCTGGAAGGCGACGCCGACTGGGACATGCCCGAAGGTGTCGCCCTGATGAAGGCGGCCATCGCCGGCCAGAGCTGACGAGACGAACGCCTTCAGCCCAGCTCTATGACAATTTTCGAATCTGCGAAAAGGTAGACAAACGATCCCAATGACAAGATCGCGGCGCCGGCATAGACCGCCCCTTGCGACAGATGAAAGGTCCCGGCCAACCAGTCGGCGGATTCGCTAATCACGATCACCATCACGACCAGATGCCATGCCCGAAGGAACCGGCGCCGCGCCTGTCGGGCAAGCAGGGCGCTCGCAGGCACGCCATCCTTCTCTAGTCGGCAATAGACCGCAAAGTTCCGAAGCCTTGCCTCGAATGACACACGATAATGATGTCCAGCCACGTCGAATTCGTGTGAGCTACCGCCCCGCAGGGCGCGTTTCTCGGAGACCAGCACGCCGTCGAGATGGACACGCTCAAGCCCGGTGAATGCCGAGCACCACGCGGCTATATGACGGCCTTCATCGGAAAAGACGAACCAGAAGCCACCAAGAAACGACCCCCCCCGATGTCTCCGGAGGCGTCACGCGATCATCAGCGCGTCGGGACCGGGCGCTCGCCGGAATAGTCGTAGAAGCCGCGCTTGACCTTGCGGCCGATCCAGCCGGCCTCGACATACTTCACGAGCAGCGGGCACGGCCGATACTTGGAGTCGGCCAGGCCTTCGTGCAGGACCTGCATCACCGAGAGGCACGTATCGAGGCCAATGAAGTCGGCGAGTTCGAGCGGGCCCATCGGATGGTTGGCGCCGAGCTTCATGCCGGTATCGATCGCCTCGACGTTGCCGACGCCCTCATAGAGGGCATAGACCGCCTCGTTGATCATCGGCAGCAGGATGCGATTGACGATGAAGGCCGGAAAGTCCTCGGCATTCACCGGTTTCTTGTCGAGCTTGACCACGACCTCGCGCACCGTGCGGAAGGTCTCTTCCTCGGTGGCGATGCCGCGGATGAGCTCGACCAGTCCCATCAGCGGGACCGGGTTCATGAAGTGCATGCCCATGAACTTGCCGGGACGATCGGTCACCGACGCGAGACGCGTCACCGAGATCGACGAGGTGTTGGTGGCGAGCAGCACGTTAGCCGGCAAGTCGACGCAGACCTTCTTGAATATCTCGCGCTTCACCGACTCGTTTTCGGTCGCCGCCTCGACGATCAGGTCGCAGTCGGCGAATGCCTTGTAGTCGACAGCGGTCGTGATACGGCCCAGCGCCGAATCCTTGTCCTCGGGCCGGATCATGCCGCGACCGATCTGCCGGTCCATATTGCGGCCGATCGCGTCGAGGCCCTTGTCGAGATGCGCCTGGTCGACGTCCGCGAGACGGATGTCGAAGCCTTTGAGCGCGCAGACATGGGCGATGCCGCTGCCCATCTGGCCGGCACCGATGACGCCGATGCGCTTGATCATGATGGGTACTCCCAATATCCCGCAGGGCGGGCGAACTTATTTCTTCTCGACCGCCGCGGTCAGCTCAGGAACGATCTGGAACAGATCGCCGACGATGCCGTAGTCGGCCACCTGGAAGATCGGCGCTTCCTCGTCCTTGTTGATCGCCACGATGGTCTTGCTGTCCTTCATCCCGGCGAGATGCTGGATCGCGCCGGAGATGCCGATGGCAATATAGAGATCGGGGGCGACCACCTTGCCGGTCTGCCCGACCTGATAATCGTTCGGCACATAGCCCGCGTCCACCGCCGCGCGGCTGGCGCCGAGGCCTGCGCCCATCACGTCAGCGAGCTTCTCGAGCATCTTGAAGTTCTCACCACTGGCGAGGCCACGGCCGCCCGAGATCACGATCTTGGCGCTGGTCAGTTCGGGCCGCTCGCTCTTGGAGAGTTCGGCACCGACAAAAGACGACAGCCCGCTGCCGCCCGTCCCACCGATCTGCTCGATCGCCGCCGAACCGCTGCCGACGACGGCCTTGAAGTTGGTCGGGCGGATCGTCACGACCTTGATCTTGTCGCTCGACTGCACCGTGGCCATGGCGTTGCCGGCATAGATCGGCCGCACGAAGGTATCGGGCGAGACGACCTGGATGGCCTCCGAGACTTGCGCCACGTCGAGCAGTGCCGCGACACGCGGGGCGATGTTCTTGCCGACAGAATCGGCTGCCATCACGATATGGCTGTAGTTCGGCGCCAGCTTGACGACCAGCGGCGCGATATCCTCGGCCAGCCAGTTGCCATAGGCCGCATCCTCGGCCTGAAGCACCTTAGCCACGCCCTGGATGGCGGCGGCCGACTTGGCCGCGTCGCCGGCGTTGCTGCCGGCCACCAGGACATGCACGTCCGAACCCATCTGGGAAGCCGCGGCAACGGCGTTGGCGACGTTGGCGCGGACAGTCTTGCCGTCATGCGCGGCGACAACCAGGATGGCCATGATCAGATCACTCCCGCTTCGTTGCGCAACTTGTCGACCAGTTCGGCGACCGTCTTCACCTTGATGCCGGCCTTGCGCTTGGGCGGCTCCTCGACCTTGAGCGTCTTGATGCGCGGCGCCACGTCGACACCCAGCGCATCCGGCGCCAGAACCTCGATCGGCTTCTTCTTGGCCTTCATGATGTTCGGCAGCGAGGCGTAGCGCGGCTCGCAAAGTCGCAGGTCGGTGGTGATCACTGCGGGCAACTTGATCTTGATGTTCTCGAGGCCGCCGTCGACCTCGCGCTTCACTTCGGCCCAGCCGTCGGCAAAATTCAGCTTGTTGGCGAAGGTGCCCTGCGACCAGCCGAGCAACGCGGCCAGCATCTGGCCGGTCTGGTTGGAGTCGTCGTCGATCGCCTGCTTGCCGACGATCACCAGGCCGGGCTGCTCCTTGTCGACCACCGCCTTCAACAGCTTGGCAACGGCCAGCGGCTGAAGCTCGGCGTCGGTCTGAACGAGGACGCCGCGGTCGGCGCCCATGGCGAGCGCGGTGCGGATCGTCTCCTGGCACTGCACGGGACCTGCGGAAAAGGCGATGACCTCGGTTGCGAGGCCCTTCTCCTTCATGCGGAGCGCCTCTTCCACGGCGATCTCATCGAAGGGGTTCATGGACATCTTGACGTTCGCCGTCTCGACACCCGTGTTGTCGGCCTTTACGCGGATCTTGACGTTGTAGTCGATGACCCGCTTGACCGCGACCAGCACTTTCATCGCGTTGCGCCTATAGGTGAGTTGCGGCCGAGCGACCCGCCCGGCGAAGGGGTTTTCGTGTACGGGGCCTCAGCCGATCATGTCAAGACTATGTCGCGCTGCACAAAACCGCACAGTGGAAGCTTTTTCCTTGATCTTTCAACAGCTTGAGGCTTTTAGCGACTGCCTCCGGGCACCCACAACACATCCGTCGCGCCGTTATCGTTGAGCCGGCGCCCCAGCACGAACAGGTGATCGGAGAGCCGGTTGATGTACTTGATCGCCTCCGGGTTGATCTCCTGTTCGGCGGCCAATCTCGTCATGCAGCGCTCCGCCCGGCGCGAGACCGTGCGTCCAAGATGCAACCACGCAGCGACCTCGCTGCCGCCGGGCAGGATGAAGGAACTGAGCGGCGCGAGCTCGGCGTTCATGACATCGATCTCCTTCTCGAGGCGTTCGACCTGGCTCGGTACGATGCGCAAGGCGCCCTCGCCGCGCTTGGCCTTGCCTTCGGGGGTGCAGAGATCGGCGCCGAGATCGAACAGGTCGTTCTGGATACGCCCGAGCATCGCGTTCGCCTCGCTCAAGCGAGGATCGCCGAGAACGGTGCGGTCGATGGCGCTGCGGGCAAGACCGATGACGGAATTGGTTTCGTCGACCGTGCCGTAGGCCTCGACGCGGATATCGTGCTTGGCGACGCGCTCGCCACGGCCGAGCGACGTTTGTCCGGCATCGCCGCCGCGCGTGTAGATACGGTCGAGATTGACGGCCATCGATTTCAGCTCCGGCTTGCGAGGTACCACAGAAGAATGAGAACGATCGTCAGGAACTGAAGGCGCACGCGCCACCACATGAACCGGTTGCTGCGCCGGCCGCCCTCGGTGGTCCCCTCGACATTGCGGCTCATGCTGATGAGGCCGGCGAACAGCGCGCCGAGCGTGGCCAGCATGGACACGATGACCAGGACGAACAGGATGTTGGCGATGTTCATGCAACTCTCCTCCCGTCTCTTCTATCACGCATTGTGACGGCCTGCCCCGGTGCGCGCCGCAGCCCAGGGGCGCGCTCCACGCGTCGGTGTGGCGCCGGTCGCTGCCCGGAAGATCGCCTCCGCCGTCTGTTCGCCCGACCAGAGAGCGGCATGCACCGTGCCGTATTCGACCGGTTCGGTCGCCTCGCCGGCAAAGAAGACACGGCCGCCGAGCGGTCGCGCGAAGCTGGTGCCGTCGTCTGGATCGCTGCCGACCCCCGGATAGGAGTAGCCGCCGCGTGACCAGGGATCGCTCAGCCAGCGCGGAAAGACCATCGCTTCAGGTTCGGGAATGTCGTTGCCGAACATGGCCCGCAGCGACTTCATCGCCACGGCCGTCACTTCCGCGTCGGACGCGTCGCGGTCGAGATGGATCGCCGTCGCCCCGTTGCAGAAGCTCAACAGAATGGGCAGGCCGGTCTCCTGCTCATGGCTCACCCAGGTGTTGAAGGTGCCGCGCCGGTCGGGCGCATCGGGCAAACGTCCGAACCATTTCGGCTGCTCGGGCCAGAAGCGCCGCGGAAAGCGCAGGTAGAGTTTACCAAGGATACCGCCGCCATACCCCAGGCGATCGAGTGCGGCCTGCTGCGCCGGCGGCAGCGGCGGATCGAAGACCGGCAGTCCGGCACGCAACAGCCCCACGGGCACCGCGATCAGCGCCCGGTCTGCTTCGATCCGCTCCCCGCCTTGCAGCATCGCGGTCACGCCAGAGCCAGTCCAGACGACACGCTCGACCGCAACGTCGTGGCGAACATCCACCCCCTGCGCTGCATCGGCGATCAAAGGATGAAAGCCACCCTTGGGCTGCGCATTGCGGTCGAGCCCCTCGGTCGGGAACCATTCCTCTGCCGCCACCTTGTCCCAGGGCGCGCTCTGCACGCCCTCGCTCATCTCGATGAAGGTCGCCACCACCAGCCGATCGACTTCGGGCAGCCATCGGGCACTCAGCAACGGTTCGATTGCCTGCTTCACCGAGATCGAGCGCGGGCCGCTCACGCGGGCCATCGCCTTGCTCTTCCAGGTCGCCCATTCGATCGCGGCCTTGAAGGCCATGCGGCCCATCACGGCGCGGCGACGCTGGCCCTCGCGCGTCGGCGCCGTCGCGCGCTTGTCGATCAACAGGCGCTCGCCCTGGTTTTCGACCAGCTCGATGCCGAGCTTCTCGCACCACAGCGTCAGAGGATTGCCTTCGACACCGTGCACCCATGAGCCGCCCAGATCGAGCGGGGCGCCGAGGCGATCGTCCGTCCAGACGCGGCCGCCCGAACGAGCGCGCGCCTCGAGGACAGTGACGGCAAAGCCCGAATCCTGCAGCAGACGCGCCGCCACCAGGCCCGCCATGCCGGCGCCGACCACCACAACGCGCTCGGGCCGGCCGCTGCCCATCGACCAGGAGCCGGTCACAGGGCCACCAGGGCTGGCAGCTTCTTCATGTCGTCGAACCATTCTCCGCCGGCACCCGTCAGCGCATCGCGATCGGCATAGGGCGCGCCGACGTAGGCGAGCGCCCGCATGCCGGCGGCGCGCGCGGCCTGGATGCCGGGCAGCGAATCCTCGACCACCGTGCACTCGAAGGGCTGTGCGTTCATGCGAAGCGCCGCATGCAGGAAGAGGTCGGGAAACGGTTTTCCGCGCGGCACTTCGGAGGAGCTGAAGATGCGGCCCTCGAAGCGCGACCAGAGCCCCGTGATGCCCAGCGACACGCGCATCTTGTCGAGGCCGCCCGAACTCGCCACGCAGGTCGCCGCACCTGCCGCCTCGATGGCATCGATCGCCTCGGCAACCCCGGGCACCGCCTGGAGCGGCGTGTCGCGAAACGCCTGCATCGTGTCGGCCTGCAGGCGATCGACGAAGTCGTCCGGCAGCTTGCGGCCGAGCACGCCTTCGACGATCTCGACGCAGGACTTCATCGAGCGGCCCATCAGCCGGCGCATCGTCTCCTCGACACTCCAGTCGAGGCCCTCACGCGCCAGCGCGCGGGCAAAGCACGTGTTGGAAAGCGGCTCGCTGTCGACCAGCACGCCGTCGCAATCGAAGATGACAAGCACGCCGTGCTTGTATCAGAACGGCTTGTCGCCCGCGACCGTGACGCGGTTGCCGCTGCGGGTATGCGGCCAGTAGTCCCACATGGCGCGATGCTGGGCGCAGCGATTGTCCCAGAAGGCGATCGAGTTCTCGCGCCAGCGGAAGCGGCACTGGAACAGCGGGTTCTCCATGTGCTCGTAGAGATAGCGCAGGATGGCGTCACTTTCGTCGCGCGGCACGCCCACCAGCGCGCGGGTGAAGCCGCGATTGACGTAGATCCCCTTCTTGCCGGTCACCGGATGCGTGCGCACCACCGGATGCTCGGCGCGCGGATAGCGCTCCTTCTCGGTCACGCCGAAGTTCTTGTAGAGGCCGCGATAGACCGACTCGCCGTCATGGATGGCGGTCATGCCCTCGAGATACTTCTTCATGCGGTCCGACAGCGACTCGTAGGCGGCATAGGTGCTGGCGAACAGCGTGTCGCCGCCCTTGGGCGGGCACTTCTTGATGTAGAGGATGCTGCCCATCGGCGGCTCGAGGTCGCAACTCACGTCGGTGTGCCAGCCCTCGCCGTTGGCGCGCGGTGAATCCTTGTCGGCGTGGATGATCATCAGCTCGGGCTTGCCCGGCTCCGACGGCGCCGCGGGATGCGTGTGCAGGTCACCGAACAGGCGGCCGAACGCCATGTGCTGGTCTTGCGTGATGTGCTGGTCGCGGAAGAAGATGACGAGGTTCTCGGCCAGCGCGCGGTGGATCTCGTCCTGCTGGCGGTTGCTGAGCGGCTTGCTGAGGTCGACGCCGGCAATCTCGGCGCCGATGATCGGCGTCAGCTTGTCGATGGTGATGGTCTCGTAGGGCGCGCCCTCCTCGGCCGTGTGTCGGTAGCGAGGCCCGGAATTGCTGTTCAAGGATCCTTGCATGGCTCTCTCCTACTCCACTTTTATATTGGCACGATGGATGATCTTGCCCCAGCGTTCCTTCTCCGAGCGCGTGAAGGCGGCGAACTCGTCCGGGCTCATGAGCTTGGGCGCGACCCCCATGGCATCGAGCCGCGCCAGCACCTCCGGCATGGCGGCGACGGCATGGATGTCGGCGTTGATCTTCCGCACGATCTCGCCCGGCGTGCCCTTGGGCACGTAGTAGCCGGTCCAAGTCGTGAGCAGCACCTCGGGCAGGCCCGCCTCGGCCGCGGTCGGCACGTCGGGCAGCGGCGCATATCGTTCGGTATCGGTCACCAGCAGGCCCTTCAGCGCGCCGCGATCGATGGCGATCTTGGCGTTGACGGTGTCGATCATCATGAAGGAGAGCAGGCCGCTCTGCAGGTCGGGAATGGCCTGCGGGTTGCTCTTGTAGCCGACGTAGACCGCCTCGACGCCGGCCGCCATTTTGTAAAGCTCCGACGCCACGCGCGCGGGCAGCGCGCCGGCGCCATAGTTGTTCTTGGCCGGATCGGCCTTGAGCTTGGCTGCGAGTTCCGCCGCCGTGTTGATCGGGCTGTTCTTATCGACCAGCAGCACGAAGGGCGAGGTGCCCATGCGCGTGATCGCCTCGAAATCACCGACCGGATCGTAGGGCAGCTTGTCGTAGATCGCCGGATTGACTGCCTGGGTCATGGCCGAGGTGGCGAAGATGGTGAGTCCGTCGGGCTTGGCGCGCGCCACCGATTCGGCTGCCGGAATACCGTTGCCGCCGCCGCGGTTGTCGACCACGACCGGCTGACCCCACAGGGCCGACAGCCGCTCGGCATAGACGCGGGCGCTGATGTCGGTGGCGGCGCCGGCGGGAAACGGCACGACGACGGTCACGCGACCGGCGGGAAACTTCTGTGCCCGCGCGATCGCCGGCGCCGCGAAGACCGCCGCGCCGAATGCCACTCCGAACTGTCGCCTGCCGAACATGCTTCCTCGTCTTTTCGTCTTGCCAAGAAGATAGGCTCTTTTGCGCCGGGCCGCCGGGCCTAAGTCGACAGAATCCGTATTACGGAATAGCGTCCGGCATGGCCGCCATCGAGCCCGTCCGCCGCAGCTTCGCGATCCTCGAGGCGCTCAGTCGACGCCCGCACGGCACGATCGCGACGCTGGCGGAGGAAACCGGGCTGCCGCGCCCGACCGTCGCGCGCCTGCTCAAGACCCTGACCGAGCTGGGCTATGCGACGCAGGTGTCCCGCCACATCGGCTATCGCCTGACCGACCGCGTGCTGGGCCTCGCCCAGGGCATCCGCTTCATCGACCATTTCGTCGATGCCGCGGCGCCGCACATGCAACGCTTCACCCGCAAGCATGGCTGGCCGCTCTATCTCGGCACGATCAGCCACCGCGCCATCACCATCCGCTATTCGACCGCGGCCGAAAGCCCGATGTCGTTCGAGCGCGCCGCCCTGCAGCGCCGCAGTCCGATCCTGTCGAGCGCGCTCGGCCGCGCCTGGCTCGCCGCCTGTTCGGACGAGGAGCGCCGCGCCGTCCTGCGCGACCTCGGCGTCCGCCACGACGCGAAGCTCGCCGAAGCCTTCGCCGTCATACGCCGCGACGGCCATGCCTTCACGATCCTGCCGCGCGCCGGCCGCCTGCAGGGCATCGCCGTGGCGGTCCGCCATCGCGACCGTGTGCTGGGTTGCATCTCGATGCGCTTCATCCGGTCGGCGATGACCGAAGCCGAGGCCGGCGCCCGCTATGGCGCCCCGCTCACCGCGCTCGCCCGCGCCATCGCCGCCGACGCCGCTACCTGACGCTCAAACTCGCCTACATCGAAGCCTTCCAGCTCGGCATGCGCGGCCACTTGGGCACCTTCAAGAAGTTTCCGGCCAAGAAGGTCATGGGCATCAAGGTGGCGGACAAGCGCGAATAGGCGCCGGCCCGCCGGCGTCCTTTCAAGGCGTGTCACATCCTAGAATGTCACACCAAGTTGAGACAAATGTTGTGACACAGGCTGAGCGCCCACCTGTGACATCGATCGGAATCTGACCCTGTGGCCGGTGCCGTCGCGGAGTTGGTAGGAATTGAGTGTGGCGTAGTCTCCGGGGTGTTCAACCTCGAATTATC
>CANJHI010000008.1 GCA_947474005.1 Alphaproteobacteria bacterium
CTGGCCGCGATCGGGAAGGTATAGGGAAAGCGCTTGCCATCGGCTGCTGCTGCCGTGCCGAAGCCGGGCGACGTGCCCAGGATCTTGTCTTCGTCGAGCTTCTTGGAAAGCGCGGCGGTCTGCGGCGTGCCATAGAGGCCTTCGAGGACGGCACCCTCCTTCTTGAAGCGCTCGTGCGCTTCCATCGCGGGCGGCACCTTGTACTCGTTGTCGATCTCGATGACCTTGATCTTGTAGCCCTCGACTCCGCCCTTGCTGTTCACCAGGGCGATGTAGTCATGATAGCCGGGGCACAGATAGACGCCGACGGTCGCCGTCGGCCCGGTCCGGTCGCACTGCAGGCCGAACACCAGTTCCTTCTGCGCGAAGGCCTGGCCTCCGCCGAACGCCAGGGTCGCGGTCGTTGCCGCGATTCCCAGCCAACTCCTAACGAACCTCGTCATGGGTTCCTCCCTTCGCTTCGTCGTGATGCCCCACCCTAGTAGGAGAAGGGCCAAACCCGGAAATAGCTCCGGATATTCCGCCACAATCGGTTGAGCCCCTCGGGCTCGACGATCAGGAAAAAGATGATCAGGCCACCGAACACGCCCAGCCGCAGGCCGGAGATCACGTTCGCCATTTCAGCCGTGGTGAAGAACAGAGACCCGACGTTCTCCATCAGAATACGGATCACGATCGGCAGCAAGGTCACGAAAACCGCCCCAAGGATGGAACCAAGCACGGAGCCCAGCCCACCGATGATGATCATGGCGAGGTAGTCGATCGAGACGATGAGCTGAAACTGCTCGTAATTGGCGATACCGAAATAGTAGGTGTAGAGCACGCCGCAGACGCCGGCGTAGAAGGATGAAATCGCGAAGGCCAGCAGCTTGTAGCGATAGATGTCGATGCCGATGATTTCGGCCGCGATATCCTGGTCGCGGACCGCCACGAACGCCCGGCCGATGCGGCTGCGCACCAGGTTGAGCGTCGCCACGATCGCCAGAACGGCGAAGAACAGCAGAAAGAAATAGAGATGGCCCTGGGTGTTGAAGCTGACACCGAACAGGCTCGGCCGTTCGACCTGGATCGACGCCTGGGCGCCGCCCGAGATGGCCGGCACGTGGTTGATGGTCCATTCGATGATGAGCTGGCCGGCCAGGGTGGCGATCGCTAGGTAAAGCCCCTTGATACGGAGGCTCGGCATGCCGACGACGACACCGATCGCTGCCGCCATGAGCCCGCCTGCCGGGAGCGTGATCCAGAACGGCAGATCGAGCCTTACGGCGAGATTGGCCGCGGTATAGGCGCCGACCGACATGAAGGCGGCATGGCCGATCGAGATCTGTCCGGTGTAGCCCACGAGAATGTTGAGCCCGAGCGCGCCCACGACGGCGATGAAGATCAGATTGAGGATCGAGAGATAATATTCGTGGACCGTGAGTGGCACGATCACCACGAAGATCAGCGCCAGAATCGCAACCGTCCATTTTGCGATCGGCAGCGGATAGAGCGCCATGTCGGCGCTGTAGGTCGTCTTGAAGATTCCAGACTCTCGGTGAAACATGAGCCTACACGCGCTCGATCTTGCGTTTGCCGAAGATGCCGTAGGGCCGGATCATGAGCACGAGGATCATAAGCACATAGGGCGCGAAGTCCTTGGTGCCGCCGCCGACATAGGGATCGAGATAGCCGGCGGCGAGGCTTTCCACGATGCCGATGATCAAGCCGCCCACCAGCGCACCGCCAATCGAATCGAGCCCGCCCAGAATCACCACCGGGAACACTTTCAAGCCGACCAGCGCCAGGTGCACGTCGACGCCCAGCATGCTGCCCCAGACGATGCCGCCTAGCGCCGACACGACGCCGGCCATCGCCCAGGCCAACGCGAAGTAACGCTCGACGTTGATGCCCATCGCCTGCGCCACCTGCTGGTTGTCGGCCACCGCGCGCATGGCGACACCCATCCGGCTCTTCTTGAAGAACCAGCTGAACGCCAGGAATAAGGTGATCGCCACCACGGCACCCACGACCTGGATGGGCGGCAGGCTGGCGGGTCCCAGGACGATCGGCTCATCGCCTATGGGAAGCGTCAAGGCCCGGGTCTCGCTGCCGAACACCACGGGGCCCACGCCCCGCAGGATGGCGGCCAGGCCGATGGTGGCCATGATCACGGCAACGACGGGGCGCCCGAGCAGCGGCCGCAGGACAACGCGCTCCAGCCCGAAGCCGAAGCCCACCATCACGGCAAGTGTCACCACGACGGCCACGATCAGCGGCATGCCCACGAAGGACAGCAGCATCGCCACGATCAGCCCCGCCAGCATGACGAACTCGCCCTGCGCGAAGTTGATGGCGTCGGTCGCCTTGTAGACCAGCACGAAGCCGAGCGCGATCAGCGCATACATCAGCCCGATCGAGGCGCCGTTCAGCAGCAGCGAGAAGGCGAATTCCAGGTCCTCGGACATCGCTGCTCCCTCAGGCCGCCCGCCGGGCGGGCTCGCCCGGCGTTATGTCGTGGATGGCGATGGTCGAGTTCAGGGTCGACTTGCGGCCGTCCTCGAAGGTGATCTCCATGGTGACATCGACCTCGTTCTCGCCGCCGTAGAACGCCTCGATGACGTTGGCGTACTTTTCGGCCACGAACCGGCGCCGCACCTTGCGCGTGCGCGTCATCTCGGCGTCGTCGGCGTCGAGTTCCTTGTTCAGCAGCAGGAAGCGCTTGACCTGCTGCACGTCGGGCAACGTGGCATTGGCCTTGGCGATCTCGGTCCCGATCAGGGCCGCCACCTCGGGCTTGCGGCTGAGATCCATGAAGCTGGTGTAGGCGATGCCGCGCTTCTCGGCCCAGGTGCCCGCCGTCTGGATGTCGACGGCGATCATCGCCGCCACGAACGGCCTTTGGTCGCCGAAGGCCACGGCCTCGCGGATGAACGGGCTGAACTTCAGCTTGTTCTCGATGAACTGCGGCGCGAAGGCCGAACCGTCAGCGAGCTTCCCGACATCCTTGGCGCGGTCGATGATGACGAGGTGACCCTGCTTGTCGAAGAAGCCGGCATCGCCGGTCTTCAGCCAGCCGTCCGACGTCATCGTGTCCCGCGTCGCCTCTTCCTGTTTAAAATAGCCGACGAAGACGTTCGGCCCCTTCAGCAGGACCTCGCCGCGGTCGTCGATCTTGACGTCGATGTGCGGGATCGGCCGGCCGACGGTGTTGGGGTTGGCCTCGGAATCGGGCTGGCAGGAGATCATCGCCGAGGCTTCCGTGGCGCCATAGACCTGCTTCAGGTTGATGCCGAAGGAGCGGAAGAATCGATAGGTGTCGGGACCGAGCGGCGCCCCGCCGGTGTAGCACCAGCGCGCATTGCGCAGCCCGAGCTGGTCGCGCACCGGGCCGTAGACCAGCACCTCGCCCAGCGCGAGGCCCAGCCGGTCGACCATCGACAATGCCTTGCCGTCGGACCGATCGAGTTCGCAGCGTTCGGCGAGGCCGCGGAAGAAGTCGAAGATGCGGCGCTTGAAGGGCGTCGCGTCGCCGCCCTTGATCTGCATCTGGGTCAGCATGTTCTCCCAGATGCGGGGTGGCGCCAGCATGGCATTGGGCCCGAGCTCACGCAGGTCGCGCTGCACGGTTTCGGGATTTTCCGGGCAATTGGCCGTCAGCCGCGCCGCCAGCGCCATACCCAAGGTGAAGGCAGCGTCGCCCACCCAGGCCATCGGCAGGTAAGACAGCCAATTGTCCCCTTGCTTGACTGCGTTCACTTCCATGAACGCCTGGGCGGCCGCCACCATGTTGCGATGACTGAGCATCGCGCCTTTCGGCGTGCCCGTGGTTCCCGAGGTGTAGGCGATCATCGCCGTGTCGTCGGCTTCGCCCTTGGCGAGCTCGGTCTCATAGAAACCCGGGTTTGCGGCGCCGAAAACGCGCCCGGCCTCGAGGACGCTGGCAAAGGATCGCAGCATCGGGTCGTCGTAGGCCCACAGGCCGCGCGGATCGTCGAACACGATCATGCGCAGCCGGGGCAGCTTGTCCTTGAGCGACAGCGCCTTGTCGACCTGCTCCTGGTCTTCGGCGACGATGACCGAGGTCTCGGCGTGGCTCAGTACATAGACCAGCTCCGAGGCGATCGAATCCTGGTAGACCGGCACCGACACTCCGCCCAGCACCTGCGACGAGAGTTGCGCGAAGTAGAGTTGCGGCCGGTTGTCGCCGATCACCGACAGCTTGTCGCCGCGCGTGAAGCCGAGCGACGCCAATCCGAGCGCGAAATCCCGCACGTTGTCGCGGTAGGCCGCCCAGCTATAGGTCTGCCAGACACCGCGCGTCTTCTCGCGGATACCGGCGCCCTCCGGATCGATTTCGGCATTGCGCTGCAGCAACTTCGGCAGTGTCGTCATGCCAAGGGAACTATCCGCACTCATGCTCCGCCCCCGCCCTTGCTCTTGCCGAGATAGGCCTCGACGACTTTGGGATTGCGTTGGACTTCTTCCGGCGTGCCGACGGCGATGCCGCGCCCGCGATCGAGCACGACGACCCTGTCGGAGATATCCATGACCACGCCCATGTCATGTTCGATCAGGACGACGGTCACGCCGCGCTCCTGGTTCACATCCAGGACGTAGCGGGCCATGTCCTCCTTCTCGTCCTGGTTCATGCCGCCCATCGGCTCGTCGAGCAGCAGGACCTTCGGCTCCGACGCCAGCGCCCGCCCCAGCTCGACACGCTTGCGCAGGCCATAGGCCAGCGCCGAAGTCGGCTGCTTGCGCAGATCCTGCAGCTTCAGGAATTCGATGATTTCCTCGACCGCCTCGCGATGGGCGATGTCCTCTTTCTGCGCCATGCCCCAATAGATGACACTCGACAGCACGCCCGACTTCATCAGGACGTGGCGGCCGAGCATGAGATTGTCGAGGACGGTAAGGCCGCTGAACAGGGCGATGTTCTGAAAGGTCCGGGCGATACCCAGCGCGGCAACATCGCTCGGCTTCTTCTGGGTGATGTCCTGGCCTTCGAGAATCACTTGGCCAGTGTCGGGCTTGTAGAAGCCCGAAATCATGTTGAGCAGCGACGTCTTGCCCGCGCCGTTGGGGCCGATGATGGAAACGATGCTGCCGCGCGGGACTTCGAGGGAAACGTCCTGGACGGCGGTCACGCCGCCGAACCGCTTGGACACCCCTTTGACCACGAGCTGGTTGTCGCCCTCCCGCACATCAGCGCGCTGGGCAGACGCACCCATCATGAACCCTCCCTACATTGCACTCTTTATCGTGCTTATATTTGGAGGGATCATGCAGGCTCCCGTGGGCGAAGGCAACAAATCTGCCTAAGCTTCTGGGCACCGCCCAGAGACATCGACGGGAGACCGCCACATGCCGCGCCACATTGTCTGCCTGACTTTCGATCACGACCACCTCTCCGGCTTCATTGCACGCGGGATGACATCGCCGACGGCGATCTCGCGCGGCGAGTACGATATGGTGGTCATTCCCCGCCTCATGACACTGCTTGCGCACTACGGCGTAAAAGCCACCTTCTTCACGCCCGGCCATACGATCGACAGCACACCGGAGGCGGTGATGCCCTATGTCGAGGCGGGCCACGAACTCGCCCATCACGGCTGGACCCATCGTCTGCCCGTCACGCTCTCCCGCGACGAGGAAGAAGAGGAGATCGTGCGCGGCAACGAGTCGATCAAGCGAATCAGCGGACAGTTCGCGCGCGGCTACCGCTCACCCGCGTGGGATCTCTCGCCCCACTCGATCGAACTGCTGCTGAAGCACGGCATCCAGTACGACAGCTCGATGATGGGCCATGACTACGACTGCTACTACGCCCGTCAGGGCGACGTCGCCGAGCTACTGAAACCGTTCGTACGCGGCCGCGAGACCAAGCTGGTCGAGATGCCAATCAGCTGGTCGCTCGACGACTTCCCGCACTTCGAATACATGCGGCTTCCCAACGGCTCGGTGCAGCAGGGCCTGATGAATGCCTCGGGCGTGCTCGAAAACTTCGTCGACGACTACACCTACATGACCCGGGTCTGCGACTTCGGGATTCTGACCTACACCTTCCACCCGCACGTGATCGGCCGCGGCCATCGCATGATGATGCTGGAGCGGCTGATCCAGCGCCTGATCGAGGGCGGTGCCGTATTCACGACCATGGAGGGCGCCATGCGGGAGTGGTTGTTGAACCAGGCGCGCAGTCGCAAGGCTGCGGCGGACTGAGCTACAGGGCAGTGCCCCGGGCGACACGGATGGCCCGACAGACCGTCACCATTTTGCCGATGGCGTGATCGACGAAGGCTGCTACGCCGGTCTCGATCCTGTCCGCCGACGCGGGACGGGTAGCCGAGATGGCTCGTGCGAGCGCCCTTGCTGCCTGCCGTGCGGCGGCGCGGTTGTCGGCGATGGCACGGTCGAGCGAGCCATCGGCTTGCACCGATTGCAGCACCGCCTCGACCTTGCCCAGAAAGGCCGGCGAGTGGGCGAGATGGCGATACATGCTGGCCAGGATGAGCTGTCGCGAGTCGCCGAAGCGGTTGAGGCGCAACACCAGCGCCCAGGTCCGTGGCGACACGTCGGTCTCCGATGCCAGGGGCGGCAGCGTCACATCGGGCGCCGACAGTCGCGGCCCGCCAGCGGGCGCCACCGCTTCTGTCGCTTCGCCGCGCAGCCAGGCGACAAGGGCACCCAAGGCAAACAAGTTGATGGTGTTCGAATGGTCATAGCTTGCCAGCACTGCATCGACGCTGGCCGGCTGATCACCGGCAAGCGTGGCGAGTTGCGGAATGACCATGGTTTTGCGGAAGTCCCGTGCCGCCTCGTCCGGCATGCCGGCCAGGTAGAGCGGCTTCACGGCGCTCCAGGCCCACGGCAACGCCCCCTCGATGGTCGCGAGGTGACGCCACACCAGATTGACCACGCGCACGCCCACCGTGGCGCGGATGTCGGCGAACAGGTCGGCGATTTCGCCGGTCGCCGATGCCTCGACGACCGCCGGAAACGGATCGTTCACTCCGCTGCCTGTTTGGAGTCCTGTCCGATCACGGTGAAGAACGAGGCGGTCTTGGGCTGCTTCGGCAATTCGACTAGTCCTTCCTTCAGCCGCGCGAATTTCGCTTCCGTACCGCGCACGATGCGGCCTTCGTTGAGGCTCGGCATCGGGTTGCGCGCGATCGGCACGGCATCGGCGGCGGTATAGACACAGATATAGAGGCCGCGCGACTTGTCCGATCCGTTGGCAGCGGAGCCGTGCAACAGCCTCGTGTGCATGAGGCAGACGCTGCCGGCCTTGCCGAAGCACGGCACCGACTGCGCTAGCGCCTTCTTCTCCTCATCAGCCGCCACCGCGCCTGTGAACCGATCGCCGTCGAACAGCGACAGCACCGGTCCCTTGTGCGAGCCCGGCACGACGGTGAGTGCGCCGTTGCCTTCGTCGATATCGTCAAGGAACAGCAAGGCCGTCACGATGTCGTCGTTGGTATGCGGCGTGTAGGAGAAGTCCTGATGGTAGGACACCTCGGTCTTGGCCCCTGGCAGCTTCAGGTTGATCTTGCAGTGGTGGAATTTCAGGTTCGGACCGACCAATTCCGCCACCATATCCACCATGCGCGCATCGAGCATGACGTCGCGGTAGGAGTCGGAGATGTCAGACGGATTGTTGATCCGCCGCAGCGCCGGCTTTTCCGCGGTATGCTCGACACCCATGTCGTAGCGTGGCCGGCCGTCGATCGTCGGCGGCCCGAAGGGGGCCGAATGGGCCCTGCTCTGCTCGACCCAGGAAGAAATCTCCGCCTTGAGGGCGGCGAGCTGGGCAGATGTAACGGCCTCTCCGGCCACGAGATAGCCATCGCGCCAGAAGGCGTCGCGCTGTTCCTGGGTCAAAACCGCCATGGCCGCCTCCTTAGCGTCCGATCACCTAACGTCCCTTGAACACCGGCCGGCGCTTTTCCATGAACGCGGTACGGCCTTCCTTGTAGTCGTCGGAGTCAAAGCACTCCTTCACTAACCCGCTGAGACGGGCGAAGTCGGGCTTGCCGTCGAGCCGGGTCAGCTCCTCGATGGTGCGCTTGGCGGCATGCACGGTGAGTGGCGCATTCTCGCCGATCAGTTTGCAGTAGTTGTCGACATAGGAGTCGAGCTCGGCATCGGGCACGACGCGAGTCATCAGGCCCATGCCGAACGCCTCCTGAGCAGAGAAGTGCCGCGCCGTGAAGAAGATCTCCTTGGCATGTGAGGGGCCGACCAGGTCCGTCAGGATCTTCAGGCCGCTCGCGCGGTAGCCGAGGCCGAGACGCGCTGCCGGTACGCCGAACTTGCTGATGTCGGAGGCTATGCGGATATCGCAGTTCAGCGACACCGCGAGCCCTCCGCCGATACAGTAGCCGCGGATGCGGGCAATCGTCGGCTTGGAGCACTTGACGAGCCGGGCGTTCGCAACCTCTCCGATCTTGTCGTAGTAGGCGACCTGCTCGGGCGTATTGCGCGCCTTCTCGAATTCCGAGATGTCAGCGCCCGAGACGAAGGCCTTGTCGCCGGCGCCGGTGACGACGACGACGCGGATCGCCGGATCCTTCTCGAACTCGTCGAGGATGACCGGGATCGCCTCCCACATATCGGTCGAGGTGGCGTTGTGCTTTTGCGGCTTGTTGAAGACGAGCCGGCCGACCGGTCCCGCCTTCTCCGCGATCATGTTGGAGGTAGGACTGAAGTTCATCAGATCACCTTGCGATTGCGGAAGTCGGCGATGGCTGCGGTATCGAAGCCAAATTCCTTCAGCACCGCGTCGGTATGCTCGCCCTGCTCTGGCGTCGCCGTCTTCATCTCGAACGGCGTGCGGTTCATGTTGATGGCCTGGCCGATCAGCTCGATATCGCCCAGCTTGGGCGAGTGCACGGGATGCGCCATCTTGAGGTGCTTGACCTGCGGATCGGCGAACATCTCGTCCATCTTGTAGATCGGACCGGCCGGGACGCCGGCCTTATTCAATTTCTCGACCGCCTCGGCGCTGGTGAAGGCTTCCATCCGTTTGTCGATCTCCTCGTTCAGCACGTCGCGGTGCTGAACCCGCGCCTTGGCCGTCGAGAAACGCTCGTCGGTCAGTAGCTCCGGCGCCTTGATGCTTTCGCAGAAGCGTTTGTAAATATGGTCGCCCGACGCCGCGATATTGATGTAGCCATCGCTGGTCTTGAATACCCCGGTCGGGATTCCGGTCGGATGGTTGTTGCCGGCCTGGCCCGGCACGTCCTTGGCGATGGTCCACCGCGCGGCCTGGAAGTCGCACATCGAGATCATCGCCTGCAGCAGCGAGCTGGAAACCCACTGCCCCTGCCCCGAAACATCGCGCTCGAGCAGGGCGATCAGGCAGCCGATAGCGCAATGCAGGCCCGCACCCACGTCCGCAACGGCGATGCCGGCGCGGACCGGGCCACCGCCCGGTTGTCCGGTGACCCACATGATGCCGCCCATGCCCTGGGCGATCTGGTCGAAGCCGGCGCGCTCGGCATAGGGGCCGTCCTGGCCGAAGCCCGAGATTGAGCCCAGGATGATCTTGGGGTTCACCTTCTTCAGGCTTTCGTAGTCAATGCCGAGACGGAACTTCACGTCGGCACGGTAATTCTCGACCACCACGTCGGCCTTCTCGACCATCTTCAAGAAGATGGCCTTGCCGTCCGGTTCCTTGAGGTTGAGCGTGATCGAGCGCTTGTTGCGATGGAGATTCTGGAAGTCGGGTCCATGCCGCGGCCCGCCCATGTCGCCTTCGGCGACTCCCGGCGGCATTTCGATCTTGATCACGTTGGCGCCCCAGTCGGCGAAGTAGCGCACGGCGGTCGGGCCGGCGCGCACGCGCGTGAGGTCAAGGACGGTAAAACGGGCAAGCGGTCCAGCGGTCATGCTCTCACTCTGGGTTAAAAGACTATTCTACGCGTACCATGGCGGCGGGATCGATCTCCAACCAGACATGGCTGCCGACCTCGAAAACCAGGGTCGGCGCCGTCGAAACCCGGATCGGCTTGGCGCCGCCCAGCGGCCGCGCCTGGTAATCCCAATACTCCCCGAGATAGGCTCGATCGGTGATCTCCGCCTCTACAGCAAGTCCCGGGCCATTGGGCTTCTGGGCCGTCAGGCCGACCGCCTGAGGCCGCAGGGAATAGAGCAGTTCGCCTGTTCCGTTCGCGCCCTCAACCGCTCCCGCCGGCGCCGTGAAGCCGTCGAAGCGCACATCGTTGCCGTTCCGTGCTCCCTCGAGAAAGTTCGTGCGGCCAATAAAACCCGCCACGAATCGGCTGCGCGGCCGGCCATAGAGGACGTGCGGCGCATCGACCTGCTCGATCCGGCCCTTGTTCATGACCACGATGCGGTCGGAAGTCACCATGGCCTCGGACTGGTCGTGCGTGACGTAGACGGTCGTGATCTTGAACTCGTCGTGCAGCCGGCGAATCTCGAAGCGCATCTCCTCGCGCAGGTTAGCATCGAGGTTGCTGAGCGGCTCGTCGAGCAGCAGCACCTCGGGCTCGACCACGATGGCGCGTGCCAGCGCCACGCGCTGCTGCTGTCCGCCCGAAAGCTCCGCCGGATAGCGGCCCTTGAGGTTCCGCATCTGCACGACATCGAGGATGGCATCGACCCGGCGGTCGATCTCGGCACGTGACATCTTACGCACCTGCAGGCCGAATCCGACATTCTCGCCGACCGTCATGTTTGGCCAGATGGCATAGCTCTGGAAGATCATCGACATCCGTCGCCGCTCCGGCGGCACGACGCCGGACGGCGAGGAGATCTGCTGGCCGTCCATCTCGATCGTGCCGGTGCTGGGCGGCGCAAAGCCTGCGATCATGCGGAGCGTGGTGGTCTTGCCGCAACCTGATGGGCCCAGCAGCGACACGAACTCGCCCTTCTGCAGTTCGAGAGAGAAGTCGGCGACGGCCTCGACCGCGCCGTAGCGGCGCGAGACGTTCTTCAGGACGAGCTTGCTCATGTCGCCGCCGTCCGCCGCAGCATGAAGTCGCGCCCGAGCGCGCGCTGGCCCAGGTAGAGCAACGGCAGCGTCAGAACCTGGAGGATCAGGGCCAGCGCCGAGAGGTACTCGAAGTTCCCCTCCTCGCTCATGTCGAAGATCATGACGGACGCCACCTTCGTGTTGGGACCATAAAGGAAGATCGCAGACGACAGCTCGCGTGTCGCCGGAATGAAGATCAGCAGCCAGGCGCCGAGCAGGCTGCGCTTGAGCAGCGGTGCAACGACCCGCCGCAGCGCCATCAGCCTGCTGCCGCCCAGCACGCGAACCGCCTCCTCCATCTCGGGATTGAGGCTGCGCAGTGCCGCGCTGGCGTTGACATAGCCGATCGGCAGGAAGCGCGTGGTGAAGGCCAGAATCAGGATCAGCGCGGTGCCGTAGAGCGACAGCGGCGGCGGAGCATAGGCGGCATAAAAGCCGATCGCCAGCACGACGCCGGGGATCACGAAGGGCGCCACGCAGAGGAAACCCAAAACTTCGGCGAACGGCACCAGCCGCCGCGTCACGATGTAGGCGATGCCGAGCGTTATCAGCACCGCAGCCGTGGCTGCGGCACCGGCGTAAAGGAAGCTGTTGATCACCGACTTCGCCGCCGTGGCATGCTCGAACAGCACGAAGTCAAAGTTACGCAACGTGATGTTGTCGAGTGAAAAGCCGCGTCCCCAGGCCTTGGCCAGAGATGACTGCACCAGAAAAATGTAGGGCAGGAACACCGACAGGCTCGCCACCAGCATGGCGTAGCCGAACATCGCCCAGCGCCAGGGTCCCAGGCGGATCGGCCGCCGCTCGCCGCCCTTGCCCGTCAGCGTCGCGAAGCCCTTGCGCGACGTGATCAGCCTCTGGACCAGGATGAGAAGGACGGTGACGCCCAGCAACGGCATGGCATAGGCCGCTGCCACCTCGACGCGGACCGGATTGCCGAAGAATTGGTAGAGCTGCGTCGTCACCACGTTGAAGCGTGCCGGGATTGCGATCATGGCTGGTGAGGCGAAGAGCGCGATCGCTTCCAGGAAACAGATGATCAGACCACCCATGATCGCCGGCAGCGCGAGCGGCAGCGTGACGCGCCGCATCGTGCGCCAGGTCCCCGCCCCCAGGATGTTGGCGGCATCCTCCATCTCCGACGACACCAGCTCGAGCGCCGCCGTGGTGAAGATGAAAATGTAGGGAAAGGAATAGAGCGCGATGACGACGACGAGCCCGGTGAAGCTGTAGATGTTGAGCGGCCCCGCCTCGGCGCCAGTCACGAACATGTAGAAGCGGTTGAGCCAGCCCGCATTCGGGCCCGCAAGCAGGATCCACGCCACCGCGCCGGTGTAGGGCGGCGTGATGAAGGTCGCGAGCACCAGCATGCGCGTAAGGCCGCGCCCCGGCATGTCGGTGCGTGCGACACCCCAGGCGAGCGGGATGGCGAAGACACCGGCCAGGAGAGCCGCCCATGCTCCCAGCTGCAAGGAGTTGAACAGGGCATCGATATAGCGCGCGCGGCCGTAGGCGGTGACGTAGTTCGATAGCGTGAAGTCGCCAGTTTTCTCGGCCTGGAAGCTGGTGAGCACGAGATAGACGAACGGGCTCACCACCAGGACCAACAGGATCGCGATGATCGCGGCCCACAGCAGCCACGTCGGGTCCCAGCGGCCGGCGCGCTGGATCGCCGCTGGAGATGCGAGCGAGGACTCGGCCATCGCCACCGTCAGTTACCGAACGTGTCGCGCCACTGCTCGATCACCTGCGGGATGCCCTTCTCGACCTCCTCGACGGTCGGACGGATCACCTTGATCTTGGAGAGCGGCTGGGTGCCCGGCCCTCCGGCGACTTCCGGGCGAAGTGGCATGCCGAAATGCTTGACGTTGATCTCGGACGCCTCGATCGAATAGAGGAACTCCATGAAAAGACACGCCGCATTCGGATGCTTGGTGCCCTTGACGATCGACGAGGGCGAGATGATCAGCACCGAACCGTCCGTCGGATAGTTCACCGCCAGCGGATTGCCGCGTGCGGCGCTGAACAGGGTTGAGCCGTCGGCGCCGGCGGCGACCAGGCGCTCGCCGGCTACAAGCGCCGTCACCGTGTCGTTGATCGAACGGCCGATCTGCGGCTTGTTCTTCTCCAGGCTGTCGAAGTACTTCCACTCGTAGAGCTTACGCATCGACAGCACCCAGGTGCCGACATAGCCTGAGAATGCCGGGTGGCCCGTCGAAACCTTGCCTTTCCATTTGATGTCGAGAAGGTCGGTCCACTTCTTGGGGGCGTCCTCCGCCTTCACCTTGGCGGAATTGTAGGACAACACGACCAGCCCTGCCGCCGTCGGATGATAGTAGCCATCGGGATCGAAATTGCGGAACGCCGCGTCGATCTTCGGCGCATTTTCCGGAATGTACTTGTCGAACTTGCCCTCGGCCTTGAGCCGCGCGTAGTGGCCAAGGTCGGTCGAGGAGAACACGTCGCAAATCGTCTGGTTATTCTTCATATCCTGCAGCAGGCGCTGGTAGGCGACCTGCGCGGTGGTTCGCACGACGTTGACCTTGATGCCATAGGTCTTGTTGAAAGCACGACCAAGTTCCTCGGCACCTTCCGAGGTGTAGTGGGCGACGTACCAAGTGAGCTCGCCTTCCTTCTTGGCGGCTTCCTCAAGTGCCTTGAGATCAGCACGTGCCGACATGGGCGCCAAGGTGGGCGCCAAGGCAAGAGCAGCAACGATGGCAAGACGTGCCAGAATCTTCATGATTTCCTCCCAGACAACGACCTTATTTTTGTTGGGTAGGATACGATCACACAGAGCGCCACGCGACAAGCGCGGGCCGGCAAGAGGACGCGCATGACGGAAAACGAGCAATCCGCCGGATGGGCTGCATACTACGACAAGCTTCGCGATCGTCCGCCGCGCAAAACGCTGCTGGCGTCACTCGACACTTTCGGGCCCGTACCTGCAAGTTCGCTCGCCCTCGATCTCGGCTGCGGCGACGGCCGCGACGCCATCGAGTTGTTGCGGCGAGGCTGGCGTGTCGTCGCCGTCGACGCCGAACCCGAGGCCTTGCGGCAACTTCAGGCTCGACCTCTTCCTCCGGACAGCGACGTGACGCCCGTCGTTGCCCGTTTAGAAGAAGTCCCCATTCCGCTTGGGACGCTTCTGGTCAATTCGAGCTTCGCCATGCCTCTCTGTGAACCGCAGGCTTTTCACGATCTGTGGGCGCGCATCCGGGAAGGTCTCCCGTCCGGCGGCCGTTTCAGCGGCCAATGGTACGGGCCGCGCGACAGCTGGGCCGATCGGCCCGGCATCACCTTCCTGCACCGCGAGGAGGCACTTGCGATGCTGGAAGGCCTCGAGCTCGAAATGTTCGAGGAAGAGGAATCGGATGGCGTCACGCCGCGAGGCAAGTCAAAGCACTGGCACATCTTCCATATCGTTGCGCGGAAGCCGTGACGCCCACCGAAGTGGACAAGGCAGCGGCCGGTGTCCGACACTCCGGCGCCCGATCGAAGGAGGCTCCATGACCGCCGTTCCTGTCACTGCCGAAATCGCCAAGAGAGCCGCCCACCTCGCCTGGAAAGACCTGCCGGATGATCTGGTCGAGCGCACCAAGCAGTGCCTGCTCGACTGGTTCGCCGTGACCGTTGCCGGCGCGCAGGAGGAACTGACCGAGATACTCGTCGCGGAAGCGCTCGAGGACGGTGCCAAGGGACCGGCCACGCTGGTCGGCCGCTCGGAGCACGTGCTGCCATCGGCTGCTACCCTGATCAACGGAGCCGCCAGCCACGCCCTCGATTACGACGACGTCAATTTCGCCATGGGTGGCCACCCGACCGTGACCGTGGTCCCCGCGCTGTTGGCGCTGGGCGAACAGACCCGAGCCTCTGGCCGGCTGTTCATCGAGAGCTTCGTCGCAGGTTACGAGACGTCCGGTCGTGTCGGGCGGCTTGTAGCCCCGAGCCACTACCAGAAAGGCTTCCACGTCACCGGCACGGTCGGCTCCTTCTCGGCGACCGCCGCTGCCGGCCGCATGCTTGGCCTCAGCGACAAGCAGCTGGCCGTCGCCTTCGGCATCGCCGCCACCCAGGCCGCCGGGCTGAAATCCAACTTCGGCACGATGTGCAAGCCGCTGCACGCCGGCACTGCCTCAGAGCATGGCCTGCGTGCGGCGCGACTGGCCGCCAAGGGTTTTACCGCGCGTGGCGATTCGCTGGAATGCGACCAGGGCTTCGCTGCCTCCCAGAGCGACCACCTGTCCGTCGATGCCGCGCTCGGCGAGCCGCCGGCCGGCTGGCATCTGCGCAACAACCTCTTCAAGTATCACGCCGCCTGCTACCTGACGCACGCGCCCATCGAATGCGCCAAGGAAATTCGGCTGAAGAACAATTTTCCGCCGGAGCGAGTAAAGAAGATACTGCTGCGTATCGATTCAGGCTCGGACAAGGTTTGCAACATCCCGCATCCCACGACCGGGCTGGAAGCCAAGTTCTCCTTGCGCCAGACCATCGCCATGGCGCTGACCGGCGTCGATACCGCGAACCTCGACTCCTACAACGACGCGGTGACGCAGGATCCCCGCATCCGGACGTTGCGCGAAAAGGTCGATATCGACTTCAAGCCGAACTGGGCCCACTCACTGGCCGAGATGGCGATCCAGCTCGACGACGGCACGACCATCGAGGCCACGCACGATTCGGGAATCCCCTGGGCCGACGTCGCCAAGCAGCGCCAGGCGCTCGAGGCCAAGTACGAGAGCCTGGTGACACCGATCCTGGGCGCCGCGGGCGCCAAGCGCCTGCATGATGCCATCGAACGCATCGACGAACTCACCGATGTGGGCGACCTCGCCCGCGCCTCGGCCAAAGCCTGACGGAGACAGAATGTCGGAGGATTTCAGGACCCGCGCCCGGCTGGTGCCGAAGGGCAACCGTTACGAGGATTTCGAGGTCGGTCGGGTTTTCAAGCACCATTGGGGCCGCACCATCACCGAGTCGGAGAGCACCCTCTTCTCGACGCTGACGCTGCATTTCAATCCGCACTACTTCAATGCCGCCTATGCCCGCCTCCACGGCCATCCCGGCATCGTCGCCAATCCGCTGCTCGTCTTTACGACGGTCTTTGGCCTCACGGTCGAGGATCTGAGCGAGGGCGGCGGTCCGTTCCTTGGCGTGAACGAACTCACCTACCATCGGCCTGTCTATCCCGGCGATTCGCTGCGGGCCGAATCGGAGGTCCTCGATCGGCGCGTTTCCGACTCGCATAAGGGGTTCGGCATCGTCACCTGGCATACCAAGGGCTTCGACCAGCGTGAAGACCTCGCCATCGACTTCAAGCGCACCAATCTCGTCCGCCTCAGGAATCCGCAACAATGACATTTCTCACCGAAGAACGCCGCATGATCCAGGAGCAGGCGCGCGAGTTCACGCTGAACGAAGTGCTTCCCGTCGCCAACAAGCTCGATCCCGAGAAGGGCGACATCCCGATGGACCTCCGCGACAAGATGGCGGAACTCGGCTATTTCGGCATCCTGATCCCCGAGCAGTACGGCGGCCTTGGCCTGGGCTGCTCCGAGTACTGCATCGTCACGGAGGAACTGTCGCGCGGCTGGATGAGCGTCGCCTCGATCATCGCCCGCGGCAATCTGCTGATCGGCGCCCAGATGATGAGCGAGGAGCAACGCGGGCGTTACCTGCCGCGTATGGCCAAGGGCGAGTTCCTCGGTGCCTTCTCCATGTCGGAACCCAACGCCGGCTCAGACATTTCCAACATCTCCTGCCGCGCCAAGAAGGACGGCTCGGGTTACCTGATCAGTGGCAATAAATACTGGTGCACCTTTGCCGACGGTGCCGACTTCCTGATCATCATCGCCCGCACCTCTGACGCGCCTACGGGCAAACGCCATCTCGGCCTCTCCATGTTCTTCGTCGAGAAGAAGCGCGGCGAACTGCCAAAGGGCATCAACGGCGCGCCGATCCCCAAGATCGGCTATTTCGGCTGGAAGACCTGGGAACTGGCCTTCGACAATTTCCGCGTCGAGGCAGCCGACATGATCGGCGAGGAAGGCCAGGCCTTCTACTACGCCACCGCCGGCCTCGAGACGGCGCGCGCCCACACCGCCGCCCGCGCTATCGGTCTCGCTCAAGGGGCGCTCGACGATTCGATCCGCTACGCCGGTGAGCGCCGCCAGTTCGGCCAGTCGATCTCGGAGTTCCAGGCGATCCGTTTCAAGATCGCCGACATGGCGACGCAGATCGAGGCGGCGCGCCAGCTCAACTACTTCGTCTGCGAGCAGATCGACACCGGTCAGCGCTGTGACAAGGAAGCTTCCATGTCCAAGCTCTTCGCCTCGGAGATGGCCGAGCGTGTCTGCAGCGAGGGCCTGCAAATCCACGGCGGCGCGGGCTACACCACGCTCCATGCCGTCGAGCGCCACTGGCGCGACGCCCGCCTCACCAAGATCTTCGAGGGCACTTCCGAAATCCAGAAGCGGATCATCTCGGATCGCCTGCTCGGCCGGGGGAGGAACTGATGAAAGTCTCCGCCCTCACCGGCAAGAACAACTACTTCGAGGATTTCGAGGTCGGCGACGTGATGAAGCACGCTCGCGGCAAGACCGTGGAGCCGATGGAGCAGGTCTGGATCACCAACGTGACCATGAACACGGCCGAAGCCCACTTCAACGAGCATCTGACCAAGTCGACACCCTACGGGCAGCGGCTGGGCTTCGGCGGCGTCACCATCTCGATGTGCATCGGTCTCGCCGCCGAGGACACCGCCGAGAACGCACTGATGGAGCTGGGCATGGACAAGATCCGCCTAAAAGGTCCGCTCCATCACGGCGATACGCTCTATTGCTACACCGAAGTACTGGAGAAGGAAGACGCCAAGCAGGCTGACGCCGGTGTCGTGCGCTTCAAGCACTACGGCGTGAACCAGGACGACAAGCACATCTTCGAGGGCGAGCGCACGGTTCTGATCAAGCGGCGCAGTCACTGGGGAGACAAGTGAGCGACGGAAGTCCGCTTGGCGCACTCGACGGAGTCCGCAT
The DNA here is from genome assembly GCA_947474005.1 of Alphaproteobacteria bacterium. Taxonomy (GTDB): domain Bacteria; phylum Pseudomonadota; class Alphaproteobacteria; order Reyranellales; family Reyranellaceae; genus Reyranella. The sequence continues at coordinate 18,016 of CANJHI010000008.1, forward strand.
CGTCGATCTCACGCAGATGCTGGCCGGTCCCTTTTGCACGATGCTGCTGGCCGATCAGGGTGCGGAAATCATCAAGGTCGAGCCGCTCGACGGTGATCACACCCGTATCATCGGCCCCTATCACGCCGACGATCAGCTAAAGGCGTTTGGCGGCTACTTCGCCTCGGTCAACCGCAACAAGCGATCGATCGCCATCGACCTCAAGCGAGCCGAAGGCCGCGATCTCGTGATGCGGCTGTGCAAGGACGCTGATGCCGTGGTCGAGAACTACCGCGGCGGCGTCATGGACCGCCTTGGCCTGGGCTACGAGGCGTTGCATGAGCAGCATCCCAAGCTGGTCTACGCCACCATCCGCGGCTTCGGCGACTGGCGCACCGGCCGCAGTCCCTACACCGACTGGCCCGCCTACGACGTCGTGTCCCAAGCCTTCGGCGGCATCATGGCGATCACCGGTCCCGACAAGACCACGCCGATGAAGGTCGGCCCCGGCATCGGCGACCTGATGCCCGCCACCATGTGCGCCTTCGGAATCGTGAGCGCCATCTTCCGCGCCCACAAGACCGGCAAGGGCCAGTTCGTCGATGTCGGCATGGTCGACGCGATCCTGTCGCTTTGCGAGCGCATCGTGCACCAGCATGCCTATACCGGCGGCGTGCCGACGCCCGAAGGCAACCACCATCCCCTGCTCTGCCCGTTCGGCATGTTCCCGGCCAAGGACGGCTTCATCACCATCGCGGCCCATGCCGACGCCCATTGGCCGATCCTCTGCCGCCTGATCGGCAAGCCGAAACTCGGCACCGACCCGCGGCTGGCCAATGTCCAGGACCGCCGGGCGAACCAGGACGAGATCATTGCCGCCGTGTCGGAATTCACCAGCCAGCACACCAAGAAGGAACTGCTGGCCCATTTTGGCGGCCAGGTCCCGTTCGCGCCGGTCAACGACGTGCGCGATATTTTCAGCGACCCGCACTTTGCCGCCCGCGACATGATCGTCTCGGTGCCTCATCCCGGCCTCGACCATGAGACCAAGGTGGCGGGCGTGGCGATCAAGATGACCGAAACCCCTGGCCGCGTGCGCCATCGCGCCCCCTTGCTGGGGGAGCATACGGACCGCTATCTGACTGAACTCGGCCTCGATGGCGCGGAAATTGCCCGCCTGAGAGCTGAAAAGATCGTTGCCTGAGGAGATTTGACATGACCGACCGCCCTCCCCGCCGCCCGCGCCGCGTCCAGCTTTCCACCCCGGGCTCCAGCGAGAAGATGATCCAGAAGGCGTCTGAGTCGAAGGCCGACCACGTCTTCCTCGATCTCGAGGATGCCGTGGCCCCCAGCCAGAAGCGCGACGCCCGCAAGAAGATCATCGAGGGTCTGAAGACGCTCAACTGGAAGGGCAAGACGCGCTGCGTGCGCATCAACGATCTCACCACCGAGTATGCTTACGAGGACATTATCGAGGTCGTCGAGGGCGCCGGTGAGCATCTCGACACCATCATGATGACCAAAGTTATGACGCCGGCCGACGTGCTGTTCGCCGACAAGCTTCTCTTCCAGATGGAGAAGAAGCTGAAGCTCAAGCGCCGCATCGGCCTCGAAGCCCTGATCGAGGAAGTCGAAGGCATGCAGAATGTCGATGCCATCGCCAAGAGCACGCCTCGTCTCGAGTGCCTCGTGTTCGGCATGGGCGACTTCTCGGCCTCGATGGGTGTCACCAACAAGAATGTCGGCGAGAACGATGGCTACCCGGGCGACATCTGGCACTACGCCCGCTTCCGCCTGGTCATGGCCTGCCGCGCCGCCGGCATCGACCCGGTCGACGGTCCGTTCGCCGACTTCAAGAACCCCGAGGTCTATCGCGAGGAGTGCAAGCGCTCGATGATCCTGGGCTGCGTCGGCAAGTGGGCGATCCATCCCTCGCAGATCGACGTCGCGCTCGACGTCTACTCGCCAAAGCCTGAGGACATCGCCCGCGCCCGCATGCTCGAGAAGGCCTATGCCGAGGCCGAGGCCAAGGGCCTGGGCGCCATCAACGTCGACGGCATCATGGTCGATGTCGCCTCCATCCGCATCCTGCGCAACACAGTGTTGAACAAGGCCGACCTCTACGGGATGTAAACCGATGAAACGCGCGATCATCCCTGTGGCCTCGATGCTGGCCATCCAGGTGATGATCTCGGTGTCGGTGCTGTCGCTCTCGGTGATGATGCCGGCCGTCGCCAAGGATCTGGCGATCGATCCCAAGCTGGTCGGCGTCTTCACCGCCATCATCTATGCGGTGGCAGCCGTCATGGCGCTGGCGGCCGCTGGGCCGATCGTGCGCCTGGGCGCGGTCCGAGTCTGCCAAGTGGCTCTTCTCATGGCCGCCATCGGGCTCGCCCTCAATGCCATGGCCCTCGTGGCGGCGACTGTTATCGCAGTCGCTTTCATCGGCGCCGCGCAGGGGCCGATCAACCCGGCGTCAGCGCATGTGCTGGCCCAGCGCGTGCCGCGCGAATGGTTCGGCATGGTGTTCTCCATAAAACAGACCGGCGTGCCGATCGGCTTTGCTTTGGCGGGGCTGATCTTCCCTCTTCTGCTGGGCTGGGTGGGATGGCAGGGCGCCAGCCTGGTGGCGGCTGGTGCCGCGGTCCTCGCCGCCCTCCTGATCGAGCCGCTGCGCTCCAGCCTGGATGTGATCGCAACAGCAGGGAAGTCACAGACCGGCATCCCGCGCTCCATCCGCTTCGTGCTAGGCCATGCGCAGCTCCGCGTGCTGGGCTGGTCAGCCTTCGTCTATGTGATCGCCCAGCATACTTTCACCTTCTATCTCGTGACCTATCTCTACGAGCATTGCGGGCTCAGCATTGTGCGCGCTGGTTTCGTGCTGGCGGCCTCGCAGCTCATCGGAACAGGGGTGCGCCTGTTGAGCGGCGGCCTCGGTGACCGGGTGCCGCGCATGCAGCTGCTGGGTTGGACGGGCGTGCTGATGACCGTGGGCTGCATCGCGACCGGCCTGCTCGAGGCCGACACGCCCTTCTGGCTGATCATCCTGGTGGTCGTGGCCTATGGCTCGGTCGTCATCAGCTGGAACGGCACTTCGCAGGCGGAATTCGCCCATCTCGCCCCACCCGGCGAGGCCGCTGCAGTCGCGGCCGTGCAGACGGCACTCGCCTTTTCCGGCGCGGTCTTCGGCCCGCCGATCTTCGCCCTGATCGCCGCCGTCGCCAGCTATCGCATGGCCTTCTTCTTCGTGGCGGCCTGCGTGCTCATTGCCGCCGTCTGGCAGATCGCGGCGGCGCGACGGGTGCCGGCTATCTAGGGTTCCTTCATTCCCGCGAGCGTCACGACCTCGCCCCATTTGCGGATCTCGCTCTCCTGGAATGCAGCGAGTTCTTCCGGCGAGCCGGGAAAGACGACGCCCAGGGTTGTGTGCATCAGGTTGCCATAGGTCTCCGAAAGGACCGCCTCGCGGATCAGCCGATTCAGCTTGTCGATGATCGGTCGAGGCGTGCCGGCAGGAACGTAGGCGGCGTTCCAAGGCTGAGATGCGTAACCGGGTAGGCCGCTCTCGGCCACGGTCGGGAACTGGTCGAGGCCTGGATAACGCTGCGGGCTGGTCACCGCCAGGCCGCGCGCTCGACCGTCCCGCACCGGCGGCAGACCCGTGGTGAAGTCGCTGAACGTGACGTCGATGCGATCGCCCAACAAGTCGGCGATGACCTGTGGCTGGGTTTTGTAGGGCACGCCGAGCAAGTCGACCTTGGCCATGATCTTGAACAGCTCCGCGGCACCGCGAGCCGAGCCGTTGCCGCTCCCAAAGGTGAGCTTGCCAGGCTGCGCGCGAGCGAGCGCGATGAGGTCGGCGACCGACTTTACCGGCAGGTCGTTGCGCACCATGACGATCTGGGCGCCGCGTGACAGGCCGCTCACCGGCGCGAAGCTCTTCACCGGATCGTAGCTCAGGTTCTTGTAGACGTGCTGGTTGATCGCCTGGGTCGTCTGCGTCGTGACGAAGATCGTGTATCCATCGGGCGCCGCCGCGGCCGCCATCTGGGCGCCGATCTGACCTTCGGCACCCGGCTTGTTGTCGACGACCACGCTCTGGCCGGTGCGGCTCGACAATTCGGAAGCGATGACGCGCGCCACCGTGTCCGTCGCCGTTCCCGGCCCGAAGGGCGCAATGATCCGGATGGGTTTGTTGGGGTAGTCCTGCGCGGCGGCAGGCAAGGCCAGTGCTATTCCGACAAGCAGACTTATGAATCGCATGAGCACAGTCTACGCCGCCTGCTGTAAAGGTGATAGCGTGTTGCCAACAAAGAAGCGGAGGAAACACATGACGCGCGGGCTCATCGCGACCCTGCTGGCGGCCCTGCTCGTGACTGCAAGCAGCTCTCTTGTGCTCGCGCAGAAAGCCGGTGGGACCCTCAAGGTCACCCACCGTGATAACCCGCCCAGTGCGTCGATCCACGAGGAGGCGACCATCTCGACGGTCATGCCCTTCATGTCGATTTACAACAATCTCGTCGTCTTCGATCCCACAACCAAGCAGAATTCCCCCGACAAGATCGTCCCTGATCTAGCCACCGAATGGGCGTGGGGCAACGACGGCAAGGACCTCACCTTCAAACTGCGCAGTGGCGTGAAGTGGCACGACGGCAAGCCCTTCACCAGCGCCGATGTGAAGTGCACCTGGGACATGCTGATTTCGCCCGAACCCAAGCTCCGCAAGAACCCGCGCAAGCCGTGGTATTTCAATCTCAAGGAAGTGACGACCAACGGCGACAGCGAAGTCACCTTCCACCTCGGTCGTCCGCAACCCTCGTTGCTCACCATGCTGGCTGGCGGCATGTCGCCGGTCTATCCCTGCCACCAGACCCCGGCGCAGATGCGCACTAAGCCGATCGGTACCGGGCCCTTCAAGTTTGTCGAGTTGAAGCAGAACGAATCGATCAAGCTCGCCAAGAATCCGGACTACTGGAAGCCCGGCCGGCCCTATCTCGATGGCATCGAGTTCCAGATCATTCCCAGCCGCGCGACCTCGGTCCTGTCGTTCATCGCCGGTAAGTTCGACATGACCTTCACAGCGGAAATCTCGCCCACGGTCATGAAAGACATCAAGACCCAGATGCCCGACGCCATCTGCGAGATGCTACCCACCAACACCCAGGCCAACCTCCTGGTCAACCGTGACAAGCCGCCGTTCGATAATGCCAAGATCCGCCAGGCCATGGTGCTGGCAATCGACCGCTCCTCTTTCACCGAGATCATCGGCCAGGGCACGAACCGACAAGGCGGCACCATGCTGCCGCCGCCAGAGGGGCTATGGGGCATGCCGCCGGAATTCCTCGCCACGGTTGCGGGCTACGGCAGCGATCACGAAAAAGCACGCGAGGAAGGCCGCAAGATCATGCGCGAGCTGGGCTACAGCGCCGACAAGCCGCTCAAGATCAAGGTCTCTACCCGCAACATCCCGACCTACCGCGACCAGGCGGTCATCCTGATCGACCACCTGAAGAAGGTCTTCATCGAGGGTGAACTCGAGCCGCTCGATACCGCCGTCTGGTACAACCGCATGGCGCGCAAGGACTTCACCGTCGGCATGAACGTCCAGGGCGTCGGCATCGACGATCCTGACGTGGTGTTCTACGAGACCTTCAGCTGCGGATCGGAACGCAACTACACGAACTACTGCAGTCCCGAGATCGAAAAGATGTTCGAGCAGCAGTCACGCATGACCGACCGCGAAGCGCGCAAGAAGCTGGTCTGGGAAATCGACAAGAAGCTGCAGGAAGACGGCGCCCGCCCGGTCATCCAGCACGACTGGGGCGCCACTTGCTGGCGGCCCTACGTCAAGGGACTGAACCTCGCGGTCAATACCATCTATAATCACTGGCGATTCGAGGACGTCTGGATCGATCGCTGAGGAGAGTCCCATGATCAAGGGCTTGCACCACAACGCCTATCGCTGCCGTGACTCCGAGGAGACGCGCCGCTTCTACGAGGACTTCCTCGGCCTGCCGCTCGTGCACACGCTCAAAATCGAAGAGACCATGACCGGCCGCAAGACCGGCGGCCCCGGCGTGCTGCACACCTTCTTCCAGCTCGATGACGGCTCGTGCCTCGCCTTCTTCGAGGCGCCCGACATGCCGTTCGATTTCAAGGAACAGCACGATTTCGACCTGCACATCGCGCTCGAGGTCGAGCCCGAGACCCTCGACAAGATGCTTGCCAAGGGCAAGGCCGACGGCCGCGAGGTACGGGGCGTCAGCGATCACCGCTTCATCCGCTCGATCTATTTCCGCGATCCCAATGGCTATGTCATCGAGCTCGCGGCCAAAGTGGCTGGCAAAGAAAGCGCAATGGATCCCAAGAAGAGCCACGCCCGCGACATCCTGGACGAATGGCAGTCGAAGAAGCCAAAGGCGGTACGCGCCGCCTAAACGACGAGAGGGGGAAACAATGAAGGGCCTGATCAAGGGGGCGCTGGGCGCCCTGCTCGCGTTCATGGCGTTCTCTTCCACCGGCGGCGCTCAGACCGTGCCGCAGTTCCAGGTCGATCCGTTTTGGCCAAAACCCCTGCCCAACAACTGGCTGCTTGGCCAGGTGGCGAGCGTGTCAGTCGGTCCGGACGATCACGTCTGGCTCCTGCAACGGCCGCGCTCGCTCACCGATGACGAAAAGGGTGCGACCCTGAAGCCGCCGCGCAACAAGTGCTGCGTGCCGGGACCGTCCGTTATGGAATTCGATGCCGAGGGCAATTTCATCCAGGGCTGGGGCGGCCCCGACGCAACGCCATGGGTCGCCAACGAGCACGGCATCCATGTCGACCGGACGGGCTTCGTCTGGATCGCGGGCAACAACGCCAACGACAGCGCCATCTTCAAGTATACCAAGGACGGCAAGCTGGTCCTGACCATCGGCAAGCTCGGGCCGACAGGCGGCAGCAACGACACCTCCCTGCTCGGCCGGCCGGCTGACATCCAGGTCGACGAAGCGGTGAAGGAAGTCTACGTGGCCGATGGCTACGGCAACCGCCGCGTCATCGTCTTCGATAGCGAGACCGGCGCCTTCAAGCGCTACTGGGGCGCCTACGGCAACAAGCCGTCGGACGATAAGCAGGCCGCCTACGATCCGTCCGCCGCGGTCTCCAAGCAGTTTGCCAATCCGGTGCACTGCGCCAAGGTGTCGAAGGACGGGCTGGTCTATGTCTGTGACCGCACCAACAACCGTATCCAGATCTTCAGGAAGGACGGTACCTTCGTCACCGAGTGGTTTTATGACAAGTCGACACTCGGCGCCGGCGCGGTCTGGGACCTGAACTTCTGGCCGGACGCCAATCAGACATACCTGTTCAACATCGACGGCGAGAACAACCTGCTGCGCATCCTGCGCCGCAGCGATGGCCAGGTGGTCGGCGGCTTTGGCCGCTCCGGCCGCCAGGCCGGCAACTTCCACTGGGTCCACAGCATCGCCGTCGATTCCAAGGGCAATATCTACACGGGCGAAGTCGACAACGGAAAGCGCGTGCAGAAATTCAAGCCAACCAACGGCGCACCGCAGTGAGTTAGCCGAGCCGCCGACGATAGAGCGCGATCAGCCGCTCCCAGTGGCGCTCGGCGGCCGGCTTGTCGTAGCACCAGCGTTGCGGGAAGGCGAAGCCGTGGTGGACGCCCATCTGGATTTCCAGCTCGCCCGCATTACCTGACTTGTCGAACAGCTCCTTCAGCTTCTTGACCATATCCGGCGGCGCCAGCTCGTCGTGCTCGGCGCAGGAGATGTAGAGTTCGCCTTTCGCCTCGCCGAGATTGAGGTGTGGGCTCTCGACCGCGTCGCTCACGAGCCAGGTGCCGTAGAAAGAAGCAGCGGCGGCAACCCGGTCGGGGTAACGCGCGGCGGCGGCTAGTGAATAAGGTCCACTCATGCAATAGCCGTGGGTCCCCACCGGCCCCTTCTTCGCAGCTTTCTGTCGGTCGGCGAACGCAATCATCGTGGCGACATCGTCCATCACCGGCGGAATGGTCATCTTGGTGCGCACGGCGCGCATCCGCCCGTGTTCTTCGCTGCCATGCTTCAGCACGTCGGGTCCGTATTTCGTATCGCGGCCCGCGCGATAATAGAGATTCGGCAACATCACGTAATAGCCCGATGTCGCGAGCCGGCGCGCCATGTCGTGCAATTCTTCGCGGATGCCGGGCGCATCCATCAGCAACAGCACCGGCGGATACGGCCCGCCGCGTTCCGGGTGGCAGATGAAGGTCTCCATCGCACCGTCCTTGGTCGCGATATCGAGAGTCTGTTCGAGCATTTGGGTGATTCCTCCTATTTGCAGCATGCCAGCACCTTGCTAGGCTTCACACAACAAGAAAGCCTAGGGAGCGAAATGATGAAGCGTCTTATGTTCTGCGGCGCGGCGCTGGCTGTCGCGGCGTGGGCGGCACCTGCGTCGGCCCAACAAATGACCGACGGCGTGGTGAAGCTGGGTGTCCTCACCGACATGTCGAGCCTCTACGCCGACATCAACGGTCCTGGCGCCGTCATCGCCGTGCAGATGGCGATCGAGGATTTCGGCGGCACCATCGGCGGCAAGAAAATCGAGATGGTCCAAGCCGACGTTCAGAACAAGGCCGACGTCGCCGCTACAATCGCCGGCCGCTGGTTCGACACCGAGCAGGTCGACGTGATCCTGGGTGCCGGCGCGTCGTCCTCGTCGATCGCTACGTCGCGCGTGGCCGGTGACAAGAAGAAGATCTATATCGCGCCCGATCCGGCGTCGTCGGACATCACGGGCAAGCTCTGCAACGCCTACACCGTTCACTGGGTCTACGACACTTTCGCGCTGGCCAACGGCACCGGCTCGGCGGTCGTGAAGGCCGGCGGCGACAGCTGGTTCTTCCTCACCGCCGACTATGCCTTCGGCTACGCCCTGCAGCGCGACGTCGCCGCTGTCGTGACCAAGGCCGGCGGCAAGGTGGTGGGCGAGGTGCGCCATCCCATCAATACCAACGACTTCTCGTCGTTCCTGCTGCAGGCCCAGGCCTCGAAAGCCAAGGTCATTGGGCTCGCCAATGCCGGAGGCGACACCATCAACTCGATCAAGCAGGCGTCCGAGTTCGGCATCGTCAAGGGCGGCCAGAAGCTTGCCGGCCTGCTCGTGTTCGTGTCCGACGTGCATTCACTCGGGCTGGAACGCGCCCAGGGGCTGAACCTCACAGAAGCCTTCTACTGGGACCTCAACGACAAGACCCGTGCCTTCGCCAAGCGCTTCGCCGCCAAGCACAACGGCAAGATGCCGACCAGTGTGCAGGCCGGCTTCTATTCCGGCGCCTTGCAATATCTGAACGCCGTGAAGGCCGCCAACACCGACAACAGCGACGCTGTGATGGCCAAGCTCAAGGAGATCAAGTGGGACGACCCGGTCTTCGGCCAGAGCTACATTCGCGCTGACGGCCGCAAGATGCACGACATGTACCTGTTCGAGGTCAAGAAGCCGTCGGAGTCCAAGGGTCCATGGGACTACTACAAGCTGGTCTCGAAGATGTCCGCCGAAGAGGCGTTCCGTCCGATGGACCAGGGCGAGTGTCCGCTGGTGAAGAAGAACTGAGCCGAATCGAGAGGACCGCAATATGGCCGATCAATCCAACATCTATGTGGGCGTCGCCGGCTATTTCGGGAAACCCGACCATCCCGGCCGCGTCGGTGTCTTCCGCCGCGGCACTGGGGGCGGTGACTGGCAGCATGTGCTGGGCACCGTCCAGACCTACACGATCTTCGTCCATCCGACCGATCCGACGATCGTCTTTGCCGGCACCAAGGATGGCGTGTGGCGCAGCACAGATTCAGGCGCCACCTTCCGGCGAACGGAATTCCCCGACGCCAACAAGGAAGTCTGGTCCTTCATGGTCGATTCGCGCGATCCCAAGCGGATCTTTGCCGGGGCCTCGCCGATCGACGTCTTTCGCAGCGATGACGGCGGCACGAGCTGGCGTAAGCTGCCCAATCCAGGCATGGCCACCCACTGCAAGGGCCCCTTCGCTTCGCGGGTGATGCGCCTGGTCCAGCACCCGAAGCGGCCTGACGAGATCTATGCCGCGCTCGAGATCAACGGCGTCATGCGCAGCACCGATTCAGGCGAAACATGGTCCGATTGCAGCGCCGGCCTGATCAAGCTCGCCGAGTTGCCCCATCTCCAGAGCAAGATCGTGAGCGACACTACGGCTGAGGGCATGCTCGACAGCCATGCCGTCACCATCAATCCGGCCGACCCCGATGCGGTGATTGCGGCGATGCGCATGGGCCTCTTCCGCAGCGTCGACCAGGGCCGCACCTGGCAGGATATGGAGGTCGGCCGCTTCTCGCCCACCACCTACGGCCGCGACATCAAGGTTTCGGCTGTCGAACCCAACACGCTCTATTCGGCGCTGAGCGTCGCGGCTTCCAGCCACGATGGCGGACTCTATCGCAGCGGCGACGGCGGCCAGAGTTGGAAGCGCTTCGACAAGGTTCAGGTCCACGGCACCATCATGTCGATCGGCCTGCATCCCCGCGACGCAGCGCAGGTCTACATTGGCGCCCGCTACGACGGTGAGGTGTTCGGCACCCAGGATGCCGGCAAGACGTGGCAGGCCATGCCACTGCCGGGAGAAGTCCAGCACATCTATTCGGTTACCTGCGGCTAACGGGCTAGGGGCTTAAACACAAAAAAGGCGGCCTTGCGGCCGCCTTTTCTATGACTGGGGACCGGCGGTATGCCGGTCCCCGTCAAGTCTGATCGCTTAGTACGGCGCCGTGTACGGCTGGCCGGGCCAACGATAGCCAGGAGCCGGCAGCGGCAGCTTGTTCTCGATATGGGCCTTCTCGAGCGTCAGGATACCAGGCTCGTAGTTGCCCGCCTCGCACTGGGCCATAGCTGCGGCCGTGATGGTATCGACCTGCGAGGTGCGGAACTGGCGCCACTTGTCGCTCAGCGCCTTACAGTAGGCCGCCGGATCACGGAAGATCGCGGGGATGGCAGCGCCATCCATCACGATCTCGACACGACGGTTCTGCGGCTCGCGCACGCCATCGGCCGTCTTGACGAGCAGGCCAGATTCGCCACGACCAACGGTGGTGATCGAAGCTGCCGGCACGCCTGCCTTAACCAGGGCATCCTTGACCGTGTTCGCACGACGCAGCGAGAGCGCCATGTTGTAGGTCTCAGAGCCAGACGTATCGGTATGACCGGTCGCCGTGACGCGAGCAGCACCACGGGTCTTGTAGGCGGCAGCCGCCTGCTGGATCGTGGTCATCGCCTGGGCCGACAGGTTGGAGCGGTCCCAATCGAAGAACACCATGAAAGAAGGTGCAGGCGGCGGCGGCGGCGGAGCTGCTGCCGGCGGCGGCGGCTCGTCGCATGCGCCCAACAACAGCGCTGCGGCGATAACGGCGAACAGTGACTTCAACATAGAGATCATCCCCCCATAAAAAAGCTAGTAGCACTGGCCATGATGGAACACTCCGGGGAAAACGTAAAGCTACGTTTCACATTCCTAGGGTGCCTATTGGCAGCTGCGCTTTCAGAATTGGCGTCCCCAGCGGGATTCGAACCCGCGTCGCCGCCGTGAAAGGGCGGTGTCCTAGGCCTCTAGACGATGGGGACGAAGCCAAAAGCGCGGCTGCATGTAGCGGTTGGAGGCCCCGAAATCAAGCAAGCACCGCCCCGGCGCCGGCCGCGGCATCGTCGATTTGAAGGCGGACTGTTTCACGCCCTCCGAAACGATCGATACGAAGCGCTCCAGCGAAGTGAAGGACCGGTCGCGCCGGGTCCAGAAGGGCCGGTCCGAGGGCCGTCTGGTTGGCCCGGAAGGCAATCGCGTCGACCCGGCCGCGTTCCGCCCCGATCAGGGTGCAGCGCACATGCCCCTCGCCCACCGTCTGGGCGTAACTTACCCGGGCATTTGTGAGAACGAATCGCGGCAAGGCGTTGCCAGCACCGAACGGCCCCACACGCTCGATCATATCCACCAGTTCCCGGCTCGCAGCCCCCGGCGACAGGGCCGCATCGATACCGAGCTCCCGTACCGGCGGCGCCGCGCCGAGCTGCGGGGCAATGCGCTCGTCGAGAAAGCGCGTCAGACCGGGCAGCGCGTCTCGTGTCACCGTCAGGCCCGCCGCCATGGCATGGCCCCCGCCGTTCACGAGCAAACCGGCCTGGCGGGCTGCGATGACTGCCGCCCCCAGGTCGACGCCACGCACGGAGCGGCCCGAGCCCTTGCCGAGATCGCCGTCGAGCCCAATCACGAAGGCCGGACGGCCATAGCGTTCGACCAGCCGGCTGGCGACGATGCCGATGACGCCGACATGCCAGCCCTCGCTTTCGACCACGAGGGCCGCAGGCATGCCTCCACGGTCCGGGCCGTAGAGCCCTTCGACCCGCGAAATCGCCTGATCGAGCACGTCGCGTTCGATGGCGCGCCGCTCGGCATTGAACTCGTCCAATCGGAGTGCCAGGGCGCCGACTTCGTGTGGGTCGTCGCTCGATAGCAGTCGTGCGCCGAGATCGGCCTGGCCGACGCGACCGCCGGCATTGACCCGGGGTCCGAGCAGGAAGCCCAGGTGGTAGGCGCCGGGCGCCTCCTTGAGGCGGGCAACGTCGGCGAGAGCCGCGAGGCCGATATTGCGCCGTTCGGCCATGACCTTGAGGCCCTGGCGAACCAACGCCCGGTTGACACCCGTAAGCGGGACGACATCGCACACCGTGCCGAGCGCCACGAGGTCGAGCCATTGGCGCAGATCGGGCTCGGAGCGGCCCGCCGACGCGTACCAGCCGGCTTCGCGCAGCTTCCGGTTGACGCCGATGGCCAACAGGAAGGCCACACCCACCGCCGCCATTTGCTTGTGCGGGCTCTCGTCGTCGATCCGATTGGGATCGACCACGGCCACGGCATCGGGCAGCGAGATCTCGGCCATGTGGTGGTCGATGACGATGGTATCGAGCCCTGCCCGCCTGGCCTCGGCCAGCGGCTCGAAGGCGGTCACACCACAATCGACGGTGACGACGACCGCTGCGCCCTCGGCCTTCAGCTTCAGGAGCGCGGCAGTATTGGGGCCATAGCCTTCCTTGCGGCGGTCGGGAATGTAGACGCCGATATTGCCGCCGACGGCGCGGAAGAAGCGCAGCAGCAATGCCGAGGAGGTTGCGCCATCAACGTCGTAATCACCGAACACGACGATGCGCTCGCCGCCCTGTACGGCATGCGCCAGCCGCGCGACGGCGACGTCCATGTCCTTGAGATGCGACGGATCGGGCAGGAAGCGACGCAGCGTAGGGTCGAGAAAGTCCGGTACCGCGTCGAGATCGACATCGCGCGCCGCCAGCAACCGCGCCACCGGCTCGGGCAGTCCATGACGCTGTGCGATGGCAAGTGCCGTGCGCTCATCGGCCAGGCGCGCCGCCCAGCGTCGTCCGGTCAGTGACCGCTCGACGCCGAGGAATGCCGCGCGTTCGGCCCTGGAATTATCGGACATGCCTGCACCTTAACCCAAAGTGCTGTGGACGACTTGGCAGACGCCGCCTGCTAACATTCATGCAGGGGCTTTGGGGGAACGGAATGACGAGAATCCTGGTCGCTGCGCTGCTGGTCGCCGCCGCATTTGCAACGTCTGCAGCCGCGCAAAGCAGCCTGGACTGGATCACCGGCTTTCAGCGCGAGCAGATGCAAGTCAAAGCCTGGCCGGAGGGCCGCAAGGTCGCAATCTGCTTCGTTTTCTACGTGGAAGTGTGGGGCAAGGGCAACGGCCCGAACTTCCGGCCCGACATGGTCGACCGCAAGCCCGACGTCGTCGACGAATCCTTCCGCCAGTACGCCATCGAATGGGGTGTGCCGAGGATCGGCCGCTTGTTCAAGGAACAGGGCGCGCCACTCAGCATCGCGCTCAACGCGCAATTCCCCGAACAGCATCCCGAGATCTGGAAGCAGTTCCGCGCCCTGGTGCCCAAGGCGCCGATCGTGGCACACGGCATCAACAACTCGACCGACCAGTTGCCGCTCGACAAGGGCATCGAAGCGCAGATGGCCTATGTGCGCCGCACGCTCGACATGATCCAGAAAAGCACGGGGATACGTCCGACCGGCTGGTCGAGCCCCAGCGTCTATCCCAACGTAGAAACCTTTCCCGCAACGGCGGCCGAAGGCATCAAGTACACGCTCGACAGCATGGACTCCGACGTGCTGTCGCGGCTCGTCACGCCCTTGGGCAAGCTGATCATGGTCCCCTACCCGGCCGTCACCGTTGACATGGGCCACTATCTCTCGCGCTTCAAGGAGCCACTCGACCTGGAGCGCTTCTGGATCGACTACATCTCCGAGCTGGCGCGCGAGGCGGAAAAGAACCCTGGCCGTCCCGCCACCGTCGTGGCGATCGGCATCCATCCGTTCGTCGTCGGCACGCCCGCCGGCGCCGCTTCGCTGCGACGCGTACTCGACGTCATCAAGAAGCAGAAGCTCGTCTGGATCACCGACGTCGAGGCCGTCGTCACAGCAGCCAGCGAGAAACCCTAGGCCCAGCTCGGCAGGCCGGTCTTGATCGAGAAATTATGGTGCGCCGAGATCCAGCGTACGGTGCCGGTCTTCGAACGCATCACGATCGAATGGGTCTCGGCGCCGTTGTGGAAGCGGCGCACGCCCTTCAGCATCGATCCCGACGTGACGCCTGTCGCGGCGAACATGACGTCGCCCTTGGCCATGTCCGTCATCGAATACTTGCGGTTGAGGTCGGTGATGCCCCACTTGCGCGCCCGCGCCTTCTCGTCGTCGTTGCGGAACAGCAGCCGGCCTTGGATCTGGCCGCCAATGGCGCGCAGAGCCGCCGCCGCCAGCACGCCTTCCGGCGCCCCGCCCGAGCCCATGTAGATATCGATGCCCGAATCGCCGGTCGAGGTCGCGATCACGCCCGAGACGTCGCCATCGCCGATCAGCATGATGCGGGCACCCGCCTCACGGACCTTGGTGATCAGCTCGGCGTGACGCGGCCGATCGAGGATGCAGACGACAAGGTCGGCGATCTCGACCTTCTTCGCCTTGGCGAGATCGGCTAGGTTCTGCTTCGGTGTCTTGTCGAGGTCGACGACACCGTCGGGCAACCCGCCGCCGACGGCGATCTTGTCCATGTAGACGTCAGGCGCGTTCAGGAAGCCGCCATGCTCGGCCATCGCCATGACGGCGAGCGCGTTCGGCAACCCTTTGGCAGTGATGGTGGTGCCTTCCAGCGGATCGAGCGCAATGTCGATCTTGGGTCCGCCGGCGCCCACCTTCTCGCCGATATAGAGCATCGGCGCCTCGTCGCGCTCGCCCTCGCCGATCACCACCGTCCCGTCGATCGACAGCGCGTTGAGCGACGTGCGCATGGCATCGACCGCCGCCTGGTCGGCCATCTTCTCGTCGCCGCGCCCCATCAGCTTGGAGGCCGCGAGCGCGGCCGCTTCGGTGACGCGGACCGCTTCCAGCGCCAGATTGCGGTCCATCTTCCCTTCGTCCGACATCGCTTCCTCCGTGTGGCGTCTAAAGCGCCTTCCTAGAATGCCTCGATCCTGATCAGGCAGGGCTCCTCGGCCACCGCCTTCAGCTTGGCGATATGCGCCAGAGCGCGCCGCATAGCCGCCTCTTCCGTCGCGTGCGTCGTCAGCACTACCGGCACTTCACCCGACTCCGAGCGGCCGCGCTGCAGCATCGATTCCAGCGAGATGCGTTCCTTGGCAAGCGCCCCCGATACGGCCGAGATCACGCCGGGCCGGTCCTGCACCATCAGACGCATGTAATAGGCACCGACATGGCGGTCCATCGGCGAGGCCGGCCTGTCCGCCAAACGGTCGGCCGGGACCACGAAGGCCGGCATATGACGGCCGCGCGCGACGTCGACAAGGTCGGCCACCACCGCCGAAGCGGTTGGCCCCTGCCCCGCACCGCGGCCCTGGAACATCGTGGTGCCAACGAAGTCGCCATCGATCACGACGGCATTGAACACGCCCTCGATGTGCGCGATCGGTGTGGCGAGCGGCACCATGCACGGATGCACCCGTTGCTCGATGCCGTATTTCGTCTCGCGCGCCAGTCCCAGCAGCTTGATGCGATAACCCAGTTCCTCGGCGAACTGGATGTCCATCGACGTCACGCGCCGGATGCCTTCGACGTGGATGCCGCCGAAATTGACCCGCGCGCCGAAGGCCGCGCCGGTCAGCACCGCGAGCTTGTGCGCGGCATCGATGCCGTCGACGTCGAAGCTCGGATCGGCCTCGGCATAGCCTGCGGCCTGGGCTTCGGCCAGCACGACATCGAAATCGCGCCCGGTCTCGCGCATCGTCGTCAGGATATAATTGCAGGTGCCGTTGAGGATGCCATAGAGGCGTTGCACGCGATTGCCGACCAGGCCTTCGCGCAGCGCCTTGATGATCGGGATGCCGCCCGCGACGGCGGCCTCGAACGCGAGAATGCGGTCCTTCTTTTCGGCTTGCGCCGCGATCTCGGCGCCGTGCAGTGCCAGCAGCGCCTTGTTGGCGGTGACGACGTGCTTGCCGGAAGTGAGCGACTTCTGCACCAGCCGGCGGGCGATACCGCCGCTGCCACCGATCAATTCGACGACGACGTCGATATCGGAGGCCGTGGCCAGCGCCAGCGGATCCTTCTCCCAGCGAACGCCGGCGAGATCGATATCGCGCTTCTTGGAGCGTGAGCGGGCGCTGACCGCGACCAGCTTCAGCGGGCGTCCGCCGCGCAATGCCAGCAGTCGGCCGTGTTCGGCCAGCAGCTTGACCACGCCAGCGCCGACCGTGCCGAGACCGGCGATGCCAATTCTGAGAGGTGTTTTCATGGGCGCCTGATACGACAGGATGTGGCTAGGCGCGAGCCTTGATCGGCGTGATGTTGTCCCCAACGCCACGCAGGTAAAGGTCGATCGAGCGTGCCGGATCGGCCATCACCTGGCGGATATTGCGGACGGCCTGGCGGATGCGGTGCTTGTTCTCGACGAGCGCAATACGCACATGGGCGTCACCATGCTCGCCGAAACCGATGCCCGGAGAGACCGCGACGTTTGCCTGGGTCAGCAGCAGCTTGGAGAAAGCCAGCGATCCCAGCTCCGCGAATTCCTTGGGGATCGGTGCCCAGGCGAACATGCTGGCCGACGGCGCCGGCAGGTTCCAGCCCGCCGCGAGCAGGCCTTCCATCAGCACGTCACGACGTTCCTTGTAAGTGTTGCGCGCCTCGGCAACGCAATCCTGTGGGCCATTCAGCGCCGCCGTCGCCGCGACCTGGATCGGCGTGAAGGCGCCGTAGTCGAGATACGACTTGATACGTGTCAGCGCCGTGATCAGCGTCTTGTTGCCGGCGGCGAAGCCGATGCGCCAGCCTGCCATCGAGTAGGTCTTGCTCATCGAGGTGAATTCAATGGCGATGTCGCGCGCGCCCGGGACCTGCAGCACCGAGGGGGGCGGCACGCCGTCGAAATAGATTTCGGCGTAGGCGAGGTCCGACAGGATCCAGATGCCCTGACGTTTGCAGAAATCGACGATCGCACCATAGAAATCGAGATCGACGACCTGGGCCGTCGGGTTCGACGGATAGTTCAGCACCAGCGCCAGCGGCTTGGGCACCGCATGCTGCACGGCGCGCTCGAGCGCCGGCAGGAATTCGGCCAGTGAGGTGCTGCCGGGCACCGGAATATG
This sequence comes from Alphaproteobacteria bacterium, assembly GCA_947474005.1. GTDB lineage: Bacteria > Pseudomonadota > Alphaproteobacteria > Reyranellales > Reyranellaceae > Reyranella. The sequence goes on from CANJHI010000008.1 coordinate 35,687, forward strand.
GCGCACCGCGCCGCCGGCGATGATGAAGCCGTAGGGATGGATCGGGTAGCTGGGATTGGGCACCAGCACCGTGTCGCCCGGCGAGGTGATGGCCTGCGCGAGATTGGCCAACCCTTCCTTCGAGCCCAGTGTGACGATGATCTCGCTCTCAGGATCGAGGTCGACGTTGAAGCGGCGCGCGTAATAGGCCGCCTGCGCCTTGCGCAGACCGGGGATGCCGCGCGATGCCGAGTAGCCGTGGGCGCGCGGATTGCCGGCGGCCTCGGCGAGCTTGGCCACGATGTGCGGTGCGGTCGGCAAGTCGGGATTGCCCATGCCGAGATCGATCACATCCTGGCCGGCGGCGCGGGCGCTCGCTTTCATGGCGTTCACTTCCGCGAACACATAGGGCGGCAGGCGCTTCAGCCGGTGGAATTCGGAATCGTCCATCGTGTTCTTCCCTGGCAAACTAGAAGTCGATGAAGACTTCGGCACGCCGGTTGGCGGAGATGCCGCGGGCGGTGCTGGTCTGGTAGATCGGCTCGTCGTCGGAGGCGGCCTCGGCGACGATGCGGTCCCTGGGAACGCCGAGCGCACGGAGCTGCTGGGCCACTGCAAGCGCACGACGGCGCGAGACATCGAAGTTGCCACGCTCGAGCTGCGCCGCCGAGGCGCCGTAGGCATCTTGATCGGAATGCGCCACGATCCGGATCGTACCGCCATTGCGGCGCTGGATTTCCGCCACGCGCGCCAACACGTCGTAGTCGTTTCCACCCAGCCCGGACGAGCTGCGCCCGAACTGGATCACGGCGACCTGCATCGGTCCGCCGAAGGGCGGCGACCTGATGTCCTTGAACGGCACCGCGCCCGATTGCGCGGTCGCGATATTGGCCTCGATCGGTGCCGATGGCGGCGGGGCCGGCATGGCCGCGGGCGTCGCCACGACAGGTGGCTCCGCTGGTGTGACGACCACTGGCTTCTGGCGTGGCGGTGACGCCATCGCTTCCGAGGCCTGAGGTTGGCTCGGCGGGGTCCAACCTGGCGGTGGGACGAATGCCTTGCTGGTATCGACCGCTCGAACCGGCGGCATAGCGGCCGGCGGCGGTGAAGCAGCGGCCGTCATGACCGGCGCTGGCGACGATGGCCTGATCGGCGTTGATACGACCGACGTTGATGCGACCGGCGCCGACACAGCCGGGGCCGGCGCGGCAACAGGCGGAGCTACATCCCGCACCATGGGCGTCGGGGATACGTCGGCGACCATCGGTGCCATCGTCTGGTTCGGCGGTGACCAACCCGGCGGCGGGACAAAGGCCCTGTTGGGATCGGCTGGACGTGCCGGCGACGCGACGGCGCGCGGTGCCGGCTCGGCTGCCGTCATGACGACCGGGACGGGCGTCGGTGCAGTGGCTGGCGGCGGTGCCGCCTTTGCGACGACAGGCGCCGCAGTCTGGCCCGGCGGCGTCCAGTCCGCCGGCGGCACGAAGGCCTTGTCGGGATCTCCACGACGCGCGGGAGACGGTGAAATGGCCATGGCCGGAGTAGGCACCAGGCTGACTGGTTGGGCCGCCGCCAAGATGACCGGCGCCGCTGTCGGCGCAGTCACGGGCGAGACCGACGGTGCGGGAGCTTCCGCGGCCGCAGCGACAACCGGTGCTGCCGGCTGCCCCGGCGGCGTCCAGCCTGGCGGTGGCACGAAGGCCTTGCTGGGATCGCCAGAACGTACCGGCCCCGCCGCAACGGTCATGGGCTGTAATGCAGATGGCGGTACGACTGGCTCGGCTGCAGTCACGGCGACCGGCATGGGCGCCGGAACTGGCGCGGGTGCGGCCGACGCAAAGGCAGGTGTCGCAGGCTGACCCGGCGGTGCCCAGCCCGGTGGCGGGACGAACGCCTTGTTGGGATCGGCGGGCCGTGGCGGCGCCACCTCGGCAACGATTGGCGCTGGCGCAGGAATCGGCGCAGCCGGTCCAGCTATCGTCGTCACAGCGGCTGCCGGCGGCGGTGCAGTCGACGTCGCCTCGGGCACGGTGGACCCAGGGGCAGCCGCTGCCGGCTGGCCCGGAGGCGCCCAGCCCGGTGGCGGAACGAACGCCTTACTCGGATCGGCGGGCCGTGGCCGTGCCACCTCGGCAACGATTGAAGCTGGCGCAGGAGTCGGCGCGGGTGGCTCAGCCACCGTCGTCACGATGGCTGCTGGCGGCGGTGCGGTCGGCGTCGTCACGGGCACGACCGACGCGAAAGCAGGCGCCGCGGGCTGGCCCGGAGGCGCCCAGCCCGGTGGCGGGATGAAAGCCTTGTTGGGATCGGCGGGCGGAGCCGGCGGAGGAGCTGGTTCTGGCACGGCCGCCGGTGCGGGAGCTGTAGCTGGCGTCGCTGGCGCCGGCTCTGCAGCGGGGGGAGGAACCGGGGCGGAGACGATGGGCGCCGGTGCGGGATCTGTCGACGGTGCGGCGGTGGCCGGCGGCTTACCGGCGGGCGGTTCAGCCGGCGTCTTGCTCTTGGCCTCCTTTTCGGCGGCGGTGCGCGCCAGGCGCTGCTCCCTCGCCTTGGCATCACGATCAGCAGCTTCCTTCTCGACGGCTTCCTTCTGCGCCTTCTGGCCGCCACGGCCGGCCACAATGGAGCCGACCTGAGGTCCCCGTGTCTCGTCGACGGGCGCAACGCCGGCATCGTACTGACGGCCGGTACTGGCGGAGGGCAGGCTGGCGCTTGCCGTGACCTGGGCGTCGGCACCCGGGCGCGCCTTCACGCGTTGCGGCGGCGGGCTGCTGTCAAACATCCCGCAGCCCGACAGAATCGCCAACGCAGACACGCCGACCAGGCCGAACCAAAGGTGACGGCCACCGATCGTGTCTTGTTCTCGCTGCATCGTCGTCACCCGCTTGAAGTCCGGCCCCTTGTTGTTTTAGCTGAAGCCGAGAGGAAGTTTGACCCGTCTGTTGTCGCAGCCTACCTATACACAAGTCTTCGGCGACTTGGGCAGACAAGCACAAGGTATGGTACCGGGACGGTGAAAGTTCCGCAAGAAACGCCACAAGGCCTATGATTCAGAAGGGGAAACGCATGTCGGAGACGCCCGCCCCAGCTGCCTTTCCGGGAGTGTCGCCCGTCGAAGCCGAGAAGATGCAGGTCGCGTTCAAGGATATCGCCGAGCGCAGCCAGAAGTTGCTTCAGGACTTCGCCGAACGCTACAAGGCTGACAGCACGCAACCGGCCGATCCGCTCGGTCTCACCCAGACCTTCATGGACTTCACGGCCAAGATGCTCGCCGACCCCAACCGGCTGGTTCAGGCCCAGATGGAACTCTGGCAGCAGTACCTGAAGCTGTGGGAAGTCACCACCCAGCGCATGATGGGGCAGAAGGTCGAGCCGCTGGCGGAGCCTGCCAAGGGCGACAAGCGCTTCAACGATCCCGCCTGGAAGGACGAGGTGGTCTTCGACTACCTGAAGCAGTCCTACCTGCTCACCGCGCGCTGGCTGCAGGGCACCGTCAAGGAAGTCGAAGGCGTCGACGAGAAGACGGCGAAGAAGGTCGACTTCTACACGCGGCAGTTTATCGATGCGGTATCGCCCTCGAACTTCGCGCTGACCAATCCGCAGGTCGTCAAGGCCACCGTCGAATCGAAGGGCGAGAATCTCCTGAAGGGCCTGCAGAACCTGTTGGGCGATCTCGAGCGCGGCAAGGGCAAGCTCGCAATCCGCCAGACCGACATGGACGCCTTCAAGGTCGGCAAGAACGTCGCCACCTCGCCCGGCAAGGTCGTCTTCCAGAACGAACTGATACAGCTGATCCAGTACGCGCCGGCGACCGCCGAGGTCTACACCGTGCCGCTGCTGATCGTGCCGCCCTGGATCAACAAGTTCTACATCCTCGACCTCAAGCCCGAGAACTCATTCATCAAGTGGGCGACCGAACAGGGTTACACGGTGTTCGTCATTTCCTGGGTCAATCCCGACGAGCGCCTCAGCAAGCTGGTGTTCGAGGATTACATGAGGCTGGGCCCGCTGGTCGCACTCGATGCCATCGAGCAGGCGACCGGCCAGCGCCAGGTGTCGGCGATCGGCTACTGCATCGGCGGTACGCTGATGGCAGCGACGTTGTCCTACATGGCGGCCCGCGGCGACGACCGCATCGCCGCCTGCACCTTCTTCACTGCCCAGGTCGACTTCAGCGAGCCGGGCGAGCTCGGCGTCTTCATCGACGAGGACCAGCTCGCCGGTATCGAGGAGATGATGTCCAAGAAAGGCTATCTCGAGGGCAGCGAGATGGCCACGACCTTCAATCTCCTGCGCGCCAACGATCTCATCTGGTCGTTCGTGGTGAACAACTATCTGCTGGGCAAGGACCCCTTCCCGTTCGACCTGCTGTTCTGGAATGCCGACGCCACGCGCATGCCGGCGGCAATGCACAGCTACTACCTGCGCAACATGTACCAGAACAACCTGCTGAGCCGGCCAGGCGGCATCGTGATCGACAATGTGCCGATCGATCTGCGCAAGATCACGATCCCCGTCTACATCCAGGCCGGCAAGGAAGACCACATTGCGCCCGCCCGCTCGGTCTACAAGGCGACCCAGATCTACAGCGGGCCGATCCGCTTCATGCTCGCGGGCTCCGGCCATATCGCCGGTGTCGTCAATCCGCCGCGCGCCAAGAAGTACCAGCACTGGCTGAACGAGACCGCCAAGAACCCGCCGACGCTGGCCGAATGGCAGGCCGGCGCCAAGGAATTCCCCGGCTCGTGGTGGAACGACTGGGACAAGTGGCTGTCGGAAAAGTCCGGCCCCAAGGTGCCGGCGCGCGTGCCTGGCGAAGGCACCCTGCCCGCCATCGAGGACGCCCCCGGCAGCTACGTGCAGGTCCGCTCCGGTACGTAACTGGAGGCGCGTGTTGCTCGAACCCAACACGACTCCCCCTCCAAGTCCTCGGTACCAATTTCGGCTCTCCGCACGCCGGAAAGCCAATACGGCGGGCTTTTCGCCCGTTATTTGTGGACGCCTGAATGTAGCGCGTGGTGTCCGCGTCCCTGTCCGGGATTCCGGGATAAGCCTGATTCCATTGGCTTTTAGACGACTCCCGACTTCTTCGATCACACATACCCCGGCGCGCTCTGTTTCCCAGGCGTCGTTAACTGTCTGTCCCCACGTCGTTATTCGGCGTGTGGTTGGGACGGGGTTGTTGTTGGGACTGTCCACGGGTCAGCACCCGTGGCGGCTGCACCAAGCCATAAAGGCGACCCGCGGGCGTGCCGCGGAAGGTCGTGCCGGAATGAAAAAGGCCGGCGCAGTCCAAGCGCCAACCTACCAAAATCTATAGCATTTTCCTGCTGAACCTGCGCATCATATCGGCGTGAGCAAATGCTGGCAGTGACTGCACTCTGCTTGCGCCGCCTAAAATCCCGCCTTCAGTCGGTCGGCCATCTTCTCGGCCATCATCACGGTCGTGAGGTGCGTATTGGCGCGCACCACCTCCGGCATGACGGAGGCGTCGATCACCCTGAGGCCCGAGCAGCCGATGACGCGGCACTCTGGATCGACGACCGATCCTTTATCCTCGCGCGCACCCATGCGGCAGGTGCCGCTGGCGTGCTGGGCGTCCGAGCATTCGGCGAACAGCCAGTCATCCAGCTCTGCGGGCGTGAGATTCTCCTCGATCGACCGGCCGGTGGAACCGTAGTCGACGCGGGTCGTGATCGCGCGCACGCTGACGTGCCGCCCGAGTTCCCGCAGCCGGCGCACGCCGTCGCGCATCCGCACGAGGTCGCGCTCGTCCGACAGCATCCGCTCGTCGATCCGGGGATCGATCGCAGGATCGGTCGTCGTGATGCGCACCTCGCCCTGGCTGAAAGCCTGATAGACCGAAACGACGAGGCGTCCTTTCGATGTGTCGCCGCCGCCCAGCGACACGAGATTTCCGGCGATGACGATCATGTCGTTTTCGCCCGCTCCATCGAGGCCCGACGAATAGCGCAGGCAGCAATTGGTGTGACGATGCATCATGGTGCCGACCCGCGCCTCGTCCTTGAGATGCAGGTAGAGCGGCATCATCGGATGATCGAGCAGGTTCTCGCCGACCGGCAGATCGGCGATCACGCGCACGCCCAGCGACTTCAACAGGGCAGCAGGTCCGATGCCGGAGCGCTGCAGAATGGCTGGAGAATGAATGGCGCCGGCAGAGAGAATGACTTCTCGGATGGCGCGCGGCGTAAAAATCTGGCCCTTCACCTGCACCTGCACGCCGCTCACATGCGCGCGGTTGCCCTCGAACTGGAAGGCCGACACCAGGGCATTGCCGACGATCTGCAGGTTGGCACGACCGCGCGCCGGCTCGAGATAACCATCGTTGGTCGAAACGCGGACACCCGCCCGGCTGTTGATCGCGTAGGGCGACGCGCCGGTGCCCTCGGGCGCGTTGTGGTCCTCGCACCAGCCATAGCCGAGCGCGACCGAGGATTCCTTCAAGGCCCGATCGACCGGGCCCCAGTCCGGTACCGGCGCGCGATAGACCGGGATCGGCCCGTCCTTGCCGTGATAGGGCGCATCGCCGAAATTGACGTCGGTCTCTAGCTTGTTGAAATACGGCAACACGTCCTGCCAGCCCCAACCGCTGCAGCCGAGCGCGCGCCAGCGCTCGAAATCGTCGGGCACGCCGCGAATGGCGATTTGTCCGTTGATGGTCGAACTGCCGCCTACGGCCCGGCCGCGCCACAGCAGCTTCGGCTCCTGCCGCTCAGTGCGGCGCGCCAGAAGGTTGGGCCAACGATAGTCGTCGTCGCCGATCGCCCGCATGGGATTGGGAATACGGATGTGCTCGGGCGTCTCGGCCGAACGGAAATCCCGCCCGGCCTCGAGCAGCAGCACCCGGATGCGGGGATCCTCGCTCAATCGCGCCGCCAGGACGGCGCCGGCGGATCCCGCGCCGACAACGATGTAGTCGTAGTCGCGCGCGAGCATGTCCGCCTCTACTCCGCCGCCTTCTGTTCCGCTACCTTTTGCTCGATGGGCCGATGGGCGTTGGCGAGCTCGATGTAATGACCGACCACGCGCCTGAACATCTCGAGGTCCTTCTCGGTGATGTCGCGCAGCTTTCGCGCCGGATTGCCCGCCCAGAGTTCGCCCGAGCGAACGATCTTGCGCGGCGTCACCACGGCGCCGGCCGCAACCATCGCGCCGCTCTCGACCACGGCGCCGTCGAGCACCGTGGCGTTCATGCCGATGAAGGAATCGTCGTGGATCTCGCAGGCGTGCAGGAGTGCCATATGGCCGACCGATACATTGCGGCCGACGATGGTCATGAGGCCGCGCCCGGCGACATGGACGACCGTGCCGTCCTGCAGGTTGGAGTTTTCGCCGATGCGGATGCCCGGCCCGTCGCCGCGCAGGATGCAGCCGTACCAGATGCCGCAGTTGGCGCCGATCTCGACCTCGCCGATCAACGTCGCGTTGGGCGCGATGAAGGCCGACGGGTCGATCTTGGGCGTGAAGCCCTTCACGGAAATGATGAGACCGGACATCGGATGGGCTCTCCACATAAACGAAGGGCGCCTTGCGGCGCCCTTCGAGGATAGTCCAATCGCCGGTTTAGCGCTTGGAGAACTGGAAGCGTGCGCGGGCGCCGGCGCGGCCGTACTTCTTGCGCTCGACCACGCGGCTATCGCGGGTGAGGAAGCCGTTGGCCTTGATGGTGCCGCGCAAGCCCGGCTCGAACTTGGTCAGCGCCTGCGAGATGCCGTGACGCACCGCGCCCGCCTGGCCCGACAGTCCGCCACCCGAAACGGTGGCGACCACGTCGAACTGGCCGCCGCGCTCGGAGACGTCGAACGGCTGCTGGATCATCATGCGCTGGGTCGGGCGCGCGAAGTAGATCGTCTGGTCGCGGCCGTTGATGGTGATCTTGCCAGTGCCGAGCTTCACCCAGACGCGAGCGACGGCGTTCTTGCGCCGACCCGTCGCGTAGGCGCGACCCTGCGCGTCGATTTCCTTGACGCGAGCCGGCGCGGGCGCCTGCTCGCCACCAGCGGGGGCCTTCTTCAGCTCCGCGAACGTCGAAAGTTCAGTAGCCATGTCAGCCGATCCTCGAATTCTTGCGGTTCATAGCGGCAACGTCGAGCTTCTCCGGCTGCTGAGCCTCCTGCTCGTGTTTCGGTCCCACGTAGGCGCGCAGGTTCTTCATCTGCGCGCGGCCGAGCGGGCCACGCGTGATCATGCGCTCGACGGCCTTGATCAGGACGCGCTCCGGGAAACGGCCTTCGAGGCGCTTGCCCAGGGTCTCGCCCTTGATGCCGCCGGGATGGCCGGTATGCCAGTAGAAGACCTCCCGCTCGGCCTTGCGGCCGGTCAGGCGGACTTTCTCGGCGTTGATGACGACGACGTTGTCGCCGCAATCGATGTGCGGCGTGAAGGTCGGCTTGTGCTTGCCCCGCAGGCGCATGGCAATGATCGAGGCGAGCCGGCCGAGCACCAGCCCGTCGGCGTCGATCAGCAGCCACTTCTTCTGCACGTCGGCAGTCTTGGTGCTGGGAGTCTGGTTGGTAATGAGGGAGTGCATGGTTCTTTCTTCCAATGAGCGCGCGCTTATGGAGGGCGCTACGGATGCTGTCAAGCAGCGCCTAATATCTCAAGTAAATCAATAACTTACGAATGAGGTACTATAGTACCGCAGTCTATCTCTTTGGTGGAATGGCATAAGTTACCGTCGCATGAGCCACCGGCTCCTTTACGCCCTCGCTCCAGATGGTGAAGTCGCCCACCGCCAGGGTCTTGCCCAGTTTCATCAACCGCCCCTCCCCGATCAGGTCGACCGGCTCGGGCTTGCGCATGAAATTAATGTTGAGGTTGGTCGTGACCGCGAGCGCCACCGGGCCGAGCTGGCCCATGATCAGCAGATAAAAGCCGCAGTCGACCAGCCACATCAGGGTCGGCCCCGAGATCGTGCCGCCCGGCCGCAGATGCCGCTCGTGCGTCGGCAGGCGAAGCCGGATGGTCTTGTCGTCCAGATGCTCGATCGCGAGACCGAGATGAGCCGATTGCGGGAAGTGCTCTTTTAGGAACGCCAGCAGGTCGGCCGGACTCATCACCGGCATGACGGAACTCCCCTGAGCCAGTACACTACATTCATGACAGCCGCCCCCAACGAACCGGTCCTGCTGCGCCGCGACCAAGGCCGCGTCGCCATCCTGACGCTCAATCGTCCGAAGGCGATGAACGCGCTCTCGGGCGAGCTTATAGACGCGCTGCATGCGGAATTCGACAGGCTCGCGAAGGACCGGGAAATCCGCTGCGTCGTGATCGAGGCTAACGGGCGAGCCTTTTGTGCGGGCCACGACCTGCGCGAGGTCCGCTCGACCGACGACTACGGCTTCCACTACGATCTTATGACGCGCTGCTCGGCGATGATGATGTCGATCCGCCGACTGCCCCAGCCCGTGATCGCCAAAGTACACGCCATCGCCACTGCGGCGGGCTGCCAGCTCGTGGCCGCCTGCGATCTCGCGGTGGCCTCCGCCGATGCCAAGTTCGCGACGCCGGGCGTCAACATCGGCCTGTTCTGTGGCACGCCGTCGGTGCCGCTCGGCCGCAACGTCGGCTCCAAGCGCGCACTCGACATGCTGTTCACCGGCGAGCCGATCAGCGCCGAGACCGCGCTACGTGATGGGTTGGTGAGCCGCGTCGTGCCGACCGTAGATCTCGATCGGGCGACGATGGAAGTGGCGCAGACGATCGCGACCAAGTCGCCGCTGGTCCTCGCCCAGGGCAAAGAGCTGTTCCACAGGCACATGGAGATGGACCTCGAGCAGGCCTACGCCTACGCGACAACCTTCATGGCGGGCGCCGTCACGCGCGAGGACGCCAAGCTCGGCATCGACGCCTTTGTGAACAAGCAGGGCTTGCCGGAGTGGAAGGGACGGTAGATGGACGACAACGTCAATATCACGGTCCGAGTCCCGATCGACCTGAAGGATCGCCTCGATTCGCTGGCGCGAACCACGAAGCGCAGCCGAAGCGACCTGACCGCCGACGCACTCCAGCGCCTGATGGATCAGGACAAGGATGAGATCGAGCACATTCGGCGTGCGCTCGAAGAGTCTCGGCAGCCCGATGCCCGCATAATACCTCACAAGCAGGCGATGGCTTGGATCCGCTCGCGTGGAACGACAACTCCCCTTCCCAAACCTAAAAGCCGGCGCCGCACGCCCGCATGAAACGGCGGGAGATCGTCTGGGCATCACCTGCTCTGACGGAGTTCGACGAGCTCGTTGCCTATATTCGTAGCCAAGATCCGATAACTGCGGAGCGCGTCGCTGCGCGTATCGACCAACGCATCGGATCTTTGCTTGCTCATCCCCTCATAGGTCGGCCGGGCCGCGTGCGCGGCACGAGAGAACTTGTCGTCATTCTGGCTGTCCTGCGTGGACGTCGCCGTTGGCCCCGGTCATTCCGCACTCGACGGAAATGAATGTCCGAATGGCATACCGCTCAAAGTCGTTAGCCTCCGCTTCTCTTCAAGTCTCGAAAATCAGGCACGTGGTCGTGCCGTGGGCGAGCAGGCGGTTCTTGTCGTCCGTGATCCACCCCTCGGCGGTGCCGACGCGCCGTCCCCGGTTCAACACCACGCCTTCCGCCTTGATCATGCCCGTCTCCGGCGTGATGGGCCGGACGAGTGAAATCTTGAATTCGAGCGTCGTCTGGCCGATGCCCTTCTCCAGGGTCGACCAGATCGCCAGCCCCATGCAGCTGTCGAGCAGCGTCGCCGCGAGCCCGCCGTGCACGGTGCCGGACGGATTGAGGTGGGTATCGTTTGGCATCGCCGTGACGACGACGCGCCCGTTCTCAGCCTCGGTCACGTCATAGCCCAGGGTCCGGGCGATCGTATTGAGGGGCAATGTTCCGTCGACGAGTCCCTGGACGAACTCCAGGCCGCTCATCTCCTTCCGCCTATCGGCGGTGACGGTTCCATAGGTCTTGCTGGCGACACGGCTCGTCATCTTTGCTCCTTGCTGAAGGACACATGAGTCCAGCCAACCTACCGACCGCCTTGGGCCGTTGCTCGCGGGATTCGGACCCTATTGGCATGTTGACGGGGAAGGACGCGAGATCGTTAACTCCCCACAGAAGAAGAAACGAAGGGTAATGGGAGGGCGTTCATGCGGACTATGAAATTGACCCGACGCGCGGCCGTCGCGTCGGCGATGGCGGGTGTTGCGACCGCAGCGGTTCCAGCACGCGCGCAGGAGCTTCAGCCCGGCAAGCCCATCACGATCGTGGCGCCCTTCGGTCCCGGCACGACCAACGACATCATCGCCCGCCTGCTCGCCCAGGACATGACGGTCACGCTGGGCCAAAGCGTCATCGTCGAGAACCGCCCCGGCGCCACCGGCAACATCGGCGCCGACTACGTCGCGAAATCGCGTCCCGACGGTCACACGCTGGTGATCGCCTCCTTGAGCAACATCCTCAACCAGGCCACCGGCAACACCACCACCAACCTGATCACCGACCTCACGCCCGTCAGCTTCGCCGGCGGCGTGCTCTATTCGATGTTCGTGCCCAACGAGCTTCCGGCGAAGAACGTGGCCGAGCTCGTCGAACTCGCCCGCCAGCAGCCCGGCAAGCTCAATTTCTCGGGCTTCGTCGGCGGCGTGCCGCAGTTCCTGGGCGAGATGCTCAATCGTGCGGCCAAGATCAATACGGTGATGGTTCCCTACAAGAGCACGACCGACGCTCTGAGCGACTTGCTGACCAACCGCATCCAGATCTGGTTCACCCCTGTCGCATCAGGCGTGCCGGTCCAGAACGCCAAGCAAGCCCGCATGCTCGCCGTCACCGGCGAGAAGCGGGCGGCGGTGCTCCCCGACGTCCCGACCTTCAAGGAGCTGGGCTATCCCGATATCGTGGTCGACGTCGCCTTCTATTTGATGGCCGCGAAAGGAACGCCGCAGCCGATCGTCGACAAGCTCTACCGCGCCGCCGACAAGGCGCTGCAAAATCCCAAGGTCCTCGAATCCTTCCGAGTCCAGGGCATCGAGAACAAGCGAGGCGGCCCCGCCGAGCTCGGCGCCTATCTCGTCCGCGAACTTGGCCGCTGGGGCGAAATCGTCAAACTGTCGGCCGCAAAGTAGCGTCTTCCCTTGAATCAAAAGAGCGCGCCTTGCGGCGCGCTCTTTTTGTCCCGAAGAATTACTGACGCCAGTCGGTGCCCTTGCCCTCGATCTGCCGGAGTGCCGCCTTCCAGTAGGTCATGCCGTATTCGGGATTGGCGCGCTGCTGCTTGGCGCGCTCGCCGTACTGGCGGATGACGTCGGGATCGATCGGATCGGGTTCCTCGTTCATGCCGCGGGCGATGACCTCGACCTCGCAGGCACGCTCGAGCATATACATGCGGCGGAGCGCGCCCGGGATCGAGTGACCGACAGTCAGGAGACCGTGATTGCGCAGCACCACCGAGTTGCCGCCCTGGCAGGTGACACCCAGCGAGTCGCATTCCTCCTGCGATGTCGGCATGCCGTACTCGTGATAGACGAGGTCGTCCCACACCGAGAGCACGTCCTGGCTGATCGGGCGCAGGCCCTTCTTCAGCACCGATACGCCGGTGCCGGCACGCGTATGCGTGTGCATCACGCAGTTGGCGTCGGGCCGCGCCTTGTAGACGCCGCTATGGATGGTGAAGCCCGCGGCGTTGAACCGACCGTCCTTGCCATAGACCTTGCCGTCGATGTCCATCTTCACCAGGCTCGAAGCCGTGATCTCGTCGAACAGGTCACCGTAGTTGTTGATCAGGAAACACTTGGGCTCGCCGGGGATGCGCACCGTCATGTGCGTGTCGATCGTGTCGGTCCAGCCGAACAGGTCGGTGATGCGGTAGAGCGCCGCGAGGTCGCAACGCGCCTGCCACTCGGCTTCGCTCATCTCGAGCTTGTCGGATTGCATTACCGTATCCATCGCGCACTCCTGTCCGTTCGGCCGCCGCCCGATCGGGCGGCCTCGGTTATCCAAGGCCAATAATATCGCAACTCGCCTTCCGGCGCGATGAGTTGATACCAGTGCGAGACGCAGAGCCGCTCTGCGAATAGTCGGCACAGTATTTGCGTCTGCCTTTCCATCTAAATCCGCCCCGGAGCCTCAGGCGACCGGCCTACGGCGGCAATGGGAGGGCAATAGTGGCCGGGACACCGTTTCATCTTGCTTGGTTCTTGCAGGGCTCCAGCGTGCAAGCCTGGGGCGAGCCCTGGACTGGGCATATCGGCACGACCTGGCAGCAGCCCGAATTGTTCCTCGACATGGCGCGGAGCCTCGAGCGCGCCTGCTTCGACTACATCCTACTCGAAGATTCATCCTACGTCGGCGAGAGCTTCGGCGGTTCGACCGAGATCTACCTCAAGAAGGCCATCGCCGTGCCGCGGCAGGATCCATCGGTCGTCGCCGCCCTGATGACGCAGGTGACGTCGCGCATCGGCATCGTTCCCACCTTCGGCACCTACGCCTATCATCCCTATCTCCTCGCCCGCCTCGTGGCGACGCTGGACCAGGTCTCGGCCGGCCGCGCCGGCTGGAACGCCGTCACCGGCAGCTCCGACTTCGCGGCGATGAACTTCGGCCTGCCCGGCATGCCCGAACACGACCTGCGCTACGACATGGCCGACGAATACATGGAGGTTGTCCGAGGCCTGTGGGGCTCGTGGGAACCGGGTGCGATCATTGCTGACCGCAAGAGCGGCGTGCTGGTCGACCATACCAAGGTCCACGGCGTGAACTACGAAGGCAAGTTCTTCAAGACGCGCGGCCCGCTCAATTCCGGTCCGGGTCCGCAAGGCCAGCCGGTGATCGCCCAGGCCGGCGGTTCGCCGCGCGGACGGCGCTTCGCCGCGGCCCATGCCGACACGATCGTGGTCAATGCCAAGGGCATCGATGCCATGCGCGCCTACCGTGCCGACGTGCACAAGCACATGCTGGCGCAGGGCCGCAATCCGAGCGACTGCAAGGTGCTCTTTCTCATCAATCCGATCCTCGGCGAGACCATGGAAGAGGCGCTGGAGCGCAAGAAGAAACGCGAATGCATGGCCCAGGCGAACATCCAGGAACGTCTCGCGCATTTCGGCAAAGTGACCAACATCGACTTCGGCAAGTTCGATCTCGACAAGCCTTTGCCTGACGACGTCACGACCAACGGCCACCAGCTCAATCTCGAGCAGTTCCGAACGATGGCCGCAGGACGCTCGATCCGTCAGACGATGGCATCGTTCAACGCAGTCGACCTCTCGGTCGATCTTTGCGGCACCTGCGATTCAGTCGCCGCGCGCATGGGCGAGGTCATGCAGGAGGTCGGCGGCGACGGCTTCCTGTTCTCCATGCCCAACGTCAACCGCCGCACCCTGGCCGAGATCGAGGACGGGCTGGTGCCCGCCCTGCAGGATCGCGGCCTCGTGCGCAAGGCCTACGAGCACAAGCAGTTCAGGGACAATCTATTGGCGTTCTAACTCGAGCAGGAAGGCAGGCAAGCCGTCATGGGCAAAAATCGCTCTCACCTACATCTCGGCCGGCGCACTGCGCTCGGCCTTGTCGGCGCCGGTCTTGCGGCGCCGTTCATCCGGCCGAGCCTCGCGCAACAGGCCTGGCCCGAACAGACCTCCATCCCGGATATCCTGAAAGGCAGCGGTGAAGTCCGCATCGCCGGCTATGGCGGCAGCATGCAGGAAGCCCAGACGAAGGCCTACTACGAGTCCTTCGAGAAGCTCTCCGGCATCAAGGTGCGGCCCTTCCCGGACGCCAACGGGCCTAAGGTCAAGGCCATGGTCGAGACCGGCAACGTCGAATGGGACGTGGCCCAGCTCAGCCGCGGCTCGATCATGAACCTGCAGAAGACCGGCGACTATTTCGAGAAGATCGACTACTCGATCGTCGACGACGGCGTCGGCCAGGAATACCGCTTCGAGTACGGCCTCGAGATGCTGCTGTGGGCACAGGTGCTCGCCTATCGCACCGATGCCTTCAAGGGCGCCGTGCCCTCGGGCTGGGCGGATTTCTGGGACACCAAGAAGTTTCCCGGCGATCGCGCCATGTTCGGCACCGGAGGCGGCGGCTGGCCGGAGATGGAAATGGCGCTGATGGCGGCGGGCGTCCCAGCCGACAAGCTCTACCCGCTCGACGTCGACAAGGCGCTGGCCAGCTACAACAAGATCAAGAAGGACGTAGTCAAGTGGTGGGAGACCGGCGCCGTGCCGATCCAGCTTCTCACCGACCGCGAGGTCACCATGACCACCGTGTGGAACGGCCGGATGGCCGCCCTGCAGGCAGCCGGTGTGCCGGCTGCGATCAGCTGGAACCAGGGCCTCCTCAAGCGCGACGCCTGGGGCATCCCCAAGGGTGCCAAGAACAAGGTCAATGCCATGAAGTTCGTGGCCTTTTCGACCATGGCGATCCCGCAGGCGCGCGTGGCACTCGCCATTCCCTACGGCTCGGTCAACACCAAGTCGGACGAGTACATTCCGGCCGCCCGACAGGAAGTGCTGCCGAGCGCCCCGGCGATCAAGAAGCAGCTCGTCACCTACAACTACGATTGGTGGATCGACAACCGCGAGGCCGTCATCCCCAAATTCAACAAGTGGCTGCTGAGCTGAAGCTTATGGGCGAAGCTGGCATGAACGGAGCCGGCCGGGGAGCATCGGTAACGCTCGCCGACCTCGTGAAAAGGTACGACCGCGTCAACGCGGTCGACGGCGTGTCGCTCGACATCCGCTCGGGGGAGTTCCTCACCCTTCTGGGGCCGAGCGGCTCGGGCAAGACCTCCACCCTGATGATGATCGCCGGCTTCGAGACGCCAACGTCCGGCGACATCGCGATCGATGGCAAGTCCGTCGTCGCCATGCCGCCCTACCGCCGCAACATCGGCATGGTGTTCCAGAACTACGCGCTGTTCCCCCACCTCACCGTCGAGGAGAATATCGGCTTCCCGTTGAAGCAGCGTGGCATCCCGAAGGCCGAGCGCGCCAAACTCGTGGCCGAGGCGCTCGATCTCGTGCACCTGCCCGGCTATGGCGCGCGCTATCCACGCCAGCTCTCGGGTGGCCAGCAACAGCGCGTCGCCGTGGCCCGCGCTGTCGTCTTCAAACCGCGTCTCCTGCTGATGGACGAGCCGCTGGGCGCGCTCGACAAGCAGCTTCGCGAGAACCTGCAGCTCGAAATGCGCCGCCTGCACGCCGACCTCGGCATCACCTTCATCTACGTGACGCACGACCAGGAAGAAGCGCTCACCATGTCCGACCGCATCGCCGTCATGAACGACGGCAAGGTGGCGCAGGTCGGTTCCCCGGAAGATCTCTACGACCGTCCGACCGACCGTTTCGTTGCGGGCTTCATCGGTGAGTCGAACTTCCTGCCCGCGATCGTGCGCGGCATGGAGGACGACATCGTCATCGCCGAATGCGACGGCGCCATCATTCGCGCCATGTGCCCGAGTCGGCCGGCGAGCGGTGATAAGGTGACGCTGACCACGCGGCCCGAGCGCCTGCGCTTCGCCGACAGCGCCTGGAGCGCGACGACTCCGCAAAATCGCCTGAGCGTCACCGTCACCGAGGCCGTCTTTGCCGGCGAGCGCTGCCGCTACATGCTGCAGGCGGGCGACGGCACCTCGATGGTGCTCAAGGAACCCTCGAGCGCCGCCATCCGGCGCCGCGCCATCGGCGAGCGTGCTGAGATCTCCTGGTCGGTCGCAGACACCATTCTCGTGTGAGGCAGGCCTTGTCCGAGATCGTGCAGCCCTCGCCCATCGCCGTCCCCTTAGGGGCCGTGCGGCCGCTGCTGCTGAACTGGCGCCGGCATGTCCCGCTGCTGCTCGTGGCACCCCTGTTGATCTACATGCTGGTGCTCTACGCCTTGCCGGTGCTGGCGATGCTGCTGCGCAGCCTGAACGATCCGAACTGGACGCTCTCGCACTACGCCGCCCTGTTCGAGGACGTGGTGTTCGCAAAGACCTTCTGGATCACCTTCAATACCTCGATAACCGTCACCCTGGGTTGCCTGATCCTGGGCTATCCGGTCGCCTTGGGGCTGGTGCGCGCCAAAACGATGGCGCCGCTCATCCTTGTGATCATCCTGCTGCCCTTCTGGACCAGCGTCCTGGTGCGGAGCTACGCCTGGATGGTACTGCTGGGCCGGCACGGCCTGGTCAACGAAGGCCTCATCGCGCTCGGCATGATCGACCGGCCGATCCGCATCCTGAACACGACGCTCGCGACCCAGATCGCGATGATCCACATTCTCCTGCCCTACATGATCCTGCCGATCGCCAATGCGCTCCGGCAGATCGATCCGTCGCTAATCCGCGCCGCATCAGGGCTCGGCGCCACGCCGTTCATGACCTTCCGGCAAGTCATCCTGCCCCTGTCGATGTCGGGTGTTGCGGCCGGCACCCTGCTCACCTTCGTCCTGGCGCTCGGCTTCTACATCACGCCGGCGATGGTTGGCGGGCCGCGCGACATCACGCTTTCGATGCTGATTGCCCAGCAGGTCGACCAGCTCAACTGGGCCTATGCCGCCACGCTCTCAGCCGTCCTGCTGGCCACGGCGCTCGCCATCCTCGCCGCCGCCCGTCACCTGCCCGGCGTCGGCAACGCCTTCAAGACGAGCATGCGATGATACTGACCCGCCTGCTCCCGGCGAGTGTCGTCGGCCTGATCCTGTTCTTTCTCGCCTTCCCGATCGTCGTCGTGGCGATCGTCTCGTTCTCGGAGGCCACCTACCTCACGTTTCCGCCGCCCGCCTTCGGGCTGCGCTGGTACAAGGCTTATTTCAGCAGCGAGGATTGGCTGAAGCCGACCTGGGTCAGCCTGTGGGTGGCGGCGGCCGTCGTCGTGCTGGCGACCTTCCTCGGCACCTTGGCGGCGCTCGGGGTCTCGCGCCTCTCCCGCCCGATGCGCATCCTCGCCACCGGCCTGATCCTGTCGCCGCTAATCGTGCCGGGAATCGTGGTGGCGATCGGCATCTACTATGCCTATTCGCGCTACGGGCTGGTCGGCACGCCGATCGCCATGGTGCTGGCCCACACCTGCCTCGCCGTCCCGTTTGTCGTCACCAGCGTGACGGCAAGCCTCGCGGGCCTGGATCCCCGTCTGGAGCAAGCGTCGCTCAGCCTCGGCGCAACACCTGGCGCCACCTTCTGGCAGGTGACCTTGCCGCTGATCAGGCCAGGCGTCCTCGTTGGCGCGCTGTTCGCGTTCATCACGTCGTTCGACGAGTTGATCGTGGCGCTCTTCATCTCGGGAACGGGTGCCGTCACCCTGCCGCGACGGATGTGGGACGATCTCCGCTTCCAGATCGATCCCACGATCGCCGCCGTTTCAACTCTCACGATCGTGTTGACGGCAGTGCTGATGGGCTGTGCGCACTTCCTGCGCAAACGCAACCAGGCCTAGCCGGCGTTCATACCTTTCATGTAGGTCGACGGCACCACCGTCTTCACAGACTGTGCGCGTTTGGCCAGCCAATAGGCCTGCGGCGGCGGCACTGAGCCGAACTGCTTGTCGACGCCGAGCTTCTGGGCGGCGTCCATCGGCCAATTGGGATTGTAGAGAAGCTCGCGGGCGAGTGCGATCAGGTCGGCCTGGCCATCCTGCAGGATCTTCTCCGCCTGGTCGGCATGGACGATCAGCCCGACCGCCATGCTCATGATGTCAGCGTCCTTCTTGAGACGCTCGGCATAGGGCACCTGGTAGCCATAGGTCACGGGCCCCGCGCTCACCACCGGCGAGCCGCGCATGCCGCCCGAGCTGCAGTCGATCACGTCGACGCCCTTGGGCTTCAGGATCTTCGCCAAAGCCACGCTCTGGTCCGGGCCCCAGCCAGAATCGTCTTCAACCGAGAAGCGCACGAACAGCGGCTTGCTGGCCGGCCAGTGGGCGCGCACGCTCTCCACCACCTCGATGGCGAAGCGCATCCGGTTCAGTTCGCTGCCGCCGTACTCGTCGTTGCGCACATTGGAGAACGGCGAGAGGAACTGATGGATCAGGTAGCCGTGCGCCATATGCAGATCGAGCACCTCGAATCCCGCCTCATGGGCGCGCCGCGCGCCCTGCCCCCAGCGCTCCACGACTTCGGGGATCTCGGCCCGCGTGAGCGCTCGAGGTGTCGGATCGGTCTCGGGCGCGTTGATGCCGCTCGACGAGACCAGCTCCCAGCCCTCCCAATCCCAGATATCCGGCGACTGCTTCAGCGGTGCACCGCCCTCCCACGGCCGGAAGCGCCGCGCCTTGCGGCCGGAGTGGCCGAGCTGGAGGCCGGGCACCGAATTGTGCAGGCGGATGAAGTCGACGCAGCGTTTCAGGCCGGGAATGTGTGCGTCGTCCCAGATGCCGAGATCGCCCACGGTGCCGCAGCCGCGGCGCTCGACCTTGGTCGATTCCATGATCACGAGGCCGGCGCCGCCGGCGGCATAGCGGCCGGCGTTCATCAGGTGCCAGTCGGTGGCGAAGCCCTTTACCGCCGAATACTGGTGCATCGGCGCCACGACGACGCGGTTCTTCAGGGTCACGTCGCGGATTGAAATCGGGTCGAACAGCATCGGCTGAGCCATGTATACTTCCCCCACCATGAACCACGACCGTTACGACGATCTGTATTTGCGCCGAATCCTGCGCGACACCAAGACCATTGCCATGGTCGGTGCCTCCGCCAACTGGAATCGCCCTTCGTATTTCGCGATGAAGTACTTACTCGACCGCGGCTACAAGGTCATCCCGGTCAACCCGGTCGCCGTAGGCCAGGAAATCATGGGCCAGAAGGTCTATGGCTCACTCGACGAGCTGCCGGAGAAGGTCGACATGGTCGACATCTTCCGCAATTCCGAGGCCGCCGGTCCGATCACAGACGAGGCCATCAAGCATGGCGCCAAGGTGGTGTGGATGCAGCTGGGCGTCGTAAACGAGGCCGCCGCCCGGCGGGCCGAGGCCGCCGGCCTGAAAGTCGTGATGAACCGCTGCCCCAAGATCGAGCATTCTCGGCTCGCCGGCACCATCGAGTGGCACGGCATCGCCAGCGGCGTCATCAGCAGCAAGAAACGCGCACTCTAGGAGCACACTGCATGCCCGACCTCGCCACCCTCGCCCTCTTCGCCGTGGCGGCGCTGGCGCTCTGCGCGACGCCGGGCCCGGACATGCTGCTCATCGCCTCGCGCAGCGTCAGCCAGGGCAAGGCCTCGGGTTTCGCCACGCTGGCCGGCATTCAGGTCGGCACCTATTGCCACGCGCTTGCCGCTGCCCTCGGCCTGTCGCAGCTGTTCCTGGTCGTGCCCGTCGCCTACGACGTCGTCCGCTACGCCGGTGCCGCCTACCTGCTCTATCTCGCGTGGCAGGCTTTTCGTTCCTCGGGCGTGATACAGGCGCCAGTGGCCGGCGGACGCCGCTACCCGATCGGCGTCGTGTTCCGCCAGGGTCTGCTGACCAACCTGCTCAATCCGAAGATGGCATTGTTCGTCCTGGCGCTGTTCCCGCAGTTCGTCGACCCGGCCGCCGGTTCCGTTGCGATGCAGATCGTGCTGCTGGCGACCGTCCTAAATTTGATCGGAATCGTGGTCAACGGCGCCGTCATCCTGACGGCGAGCGGCCTCGGCCGGGCGTTCTCCGCCCGCACACGCTGGCGCCGCGCGCCGCAGTTCCTGCTCGGGACGGTGTTCGCTGGCCTTGCCGTCAAGCTGGCTTTCGACGAGCGGCGCTGATGACCGAGTATGCGGTCTTCACCGAGTTCTCACCGGCATCGAAGCTGATGGTGCCGGGTTGGAACAGACGAGTCTTCACCGATACCGATGCCCGGAAAGGCAGCGCGATCCAGTGCGATTTCACGACAGGGATCGTGACGCTGGCTCCCGGCGCCTATCACATCACCGGACTGTCCATGGTCGCCTACACGACCGGGACAGAGCCCCCGGAAACCACCACGATCCGCTCGCCCGCCTCAGCGGGCTATTGCAGGCTGCGGATCGTCGACGATCCGACCGTGGTCGCGGAGCCAACCAACCTGCGGGAGCTCCCCAATAGTGATCCCACGGTCATCTCCATAGGCAGTCCGAGTACCGCCAATCTCACGCCGAGCCTGCTCGAAACCTTCTACGAAACCGGCAAGACGGCGCGGATACTTCTGGAGCATCAATCGGGCTCGAAGCCGGACCAGATCTATCTACGGGTCTTCGTCGGGAACTCCAAATGGCACGCTTTCGCCCGGATAAGCATCCGCGGACTCTGATTTGGATGGGCGCTCTCTAGAGAGCCGTCTCGACCAGCAGCAGGTCGGTGCCCGAGCGGGCGGCGATCTCGATCCGATCCTCACCGGTCAGGGCCATGCTGTCGCGCTGACCGAGAACCGTGTCGGCAATCCTGGCCTCGCCTTCGATGACGAAGGCATAGACGCCGCGGGCAGGCGATGGCCGGTAGACCGGCGTGCCGTTACGCCCGGTCACCAGCCGTGTCACCTTGAGCGTCTGGCCGACCGGCAGCGCGCCCGGTTCATTGCCGACCAGGCAGGCAAAGCGATCGGCGTTTGCCTTGGCGTCGAAACGGCCGCGCAGGTAGGAGGGCGGCGCCAGGAGTTGGTTCGGCAGGACCCAAAGATAGATGATCCGCGCGTCCTCCTGGCCAATGTTGAGTTCGGCATGCTTGCCGCCGGCGCCGGCGGAGAAGACGTAATAGTCGCCGGCAAGCAATTCATCGACCTTGCCGAGGGTGTTGACGTGCGTCAGTGCGCCACCGAGCACGAAGGCACAGATGATAAAGTTGTGGTGCGGGTGCATGTTGTAGCCCGTGCCGCCCGGGCTGAAAACCTCGTCGCCGAACACGCGGATGCTGCCGAAACCCGCGATGCCCGACTGATATTCGTGGAAGTTGAAGCTCGAATGGCGGGTGATCACGCCATCGGGGTGGCCGGCAACGTACGTCGCGTTGACGCCGGTCGAGACCAGTCGCGAGTAGCCGCGCTCGCCCGCGCGCAAAACGAAACTCACGCTCATGTCCGGCTCCAGTACGGAATCTCGACCATTTCGAAACCCGACTTGGGCGTGCCGCAATCGGGACAGACCCAGTCGTCGGGAATGTCGACCCAGGCCGTGCCGGGCGCGATGCCGTGCTCGGGCAGGCCACGGGCTTCGTCATAGGAGAAGCCGCAGCCGAGACAGAGATACTTCTTCATGGTGCCGTTGTAGCATCCCGGAAAACCGGGGAAACATTCATGAAGTTCGGCGTCTTCGACCATATGGACCGTGCCGGCGCCGATCTCGGCCGCCAGTTCGAGGACCGGCTGCGGCTGATCGAGCTCTACGAGCGCGCAGGCTTCCACGCCTATCACCTGGCAGAGCACCATGCGACGCCGCTCGGCATGGCGCCCTCGCCCAGCGTCTTCCTGGCCGCCGTCGCCCAGCGCACGACGACGCTGCGCTTCGGCCCGCTGGTCTACACCCTCAACCTCTATCATCCGCTGCGCCTGATCGACGAGATCTGCATGCTCGACCAGATGAGCGGCGGTCGGCTGGAACTCGGCATCGGCCGCGGCATCTCGCCCTATGAGGTCGGCTACTATGGCGTCGATCCCGCAACCGGCCCGGAGCGTTTCGCCGAGGCGCTGGCCGTGATCCTGCAGGGGCTCACTCAGCCGCGGCTCATGCACGAAGGCCGCTTCTTCACCTTCAAGGATGTGCCGATGGAGATGCAGCCGGTGCAACGGCCGCATCCGCCGCTGTGGTACGGCGCCAATTCGCTCGACAGCGCCGATCGCCTGGCCCAGCAGGGCTGCAACGCCGTCGTCGGCATGAAGGCCGACGGCGTCGGCCAGTTCGCCGCCCGCTATCGCGCCGCCTGGGCATCGCTCGGCCGTGACCCGGCCGCCATGCCCATGATCGGCCTCAGCCGCCATATCGTGGTCGGTGACACGGATCGCGAGGCGCAATCGGCGGCCAAGCGCGCCTATGCGCTCTGGTACGACGCGCTGATCCACCTGTGGCGCGCCCATGGCGTCGGCCTGCCGCGCCAGATGATCCCAGCCGATTTCGAGGGCGCGCTCGACGGCGGCTACATCGTGGCCGGCTCGGCCGCGACGGTGCGCGAGCGGCTCAAGCGCGACAATGAAATCGCCGGCATCAACTACTGCATCTGCCGCCTTGCGTTCGGCGATCTGTCGTTCGAGGAATCGGCACGCTCGGTCGAGCTGTTCGCCAGCGAAGTCATGCCGGCGCTTTGACAAGAAAAAACCCGCGGTCCGAATACTCCCGGACCGCGGGCTCCCCCTCCGTGACACGCTGGCCGAGGTTGTTCTGCCCGTTACAGCGCGCCTCCCTAAACTCAGGCCCAATAACTCAAGTCCAATCTCCGGATGCGACAAAGCCGGCGATGGTGGGGCCACCGCCGGCTCGTCGAGAGGTCCTTACTACGCCGCCCGGGGAGAGATAGCGACGAAGCGGGTCATGCCCTCACGATACACTTTCATCAGCACCGGCTTGCCGGTGGTCTTGGCTTCCTTGAGCTTCTCGGCAGCCATCTTCGGGCTGTCGATTGCATCGCGACCGACCTGCTGGAGGATGTCGCCAGCCTTTAGCCCCTGGTCGTCGGCCGGGCTGCCCGGCTCGACCGCCGCTACCAGCACGCCCTTGACCTCGGCATCCAGCTTCATCTGCTGGCGAGCCTCCGGCGTGATCGGCGCCAGCGACACGCCGTAGGCCATCGGTTCCGGCTTGGCGGCCGGCTGGCCATCGGCCTTGGCCTTCACGATCGCGCTCTCTTCCTTCTGGTCGCCGACCTTGGCGGTAACGGTCATGTCCTTGCCGTCGCGCCAGAAGCCGAGCTTCACCGAGGTCCCCGGCTTCACCGCGGAGATGGTGCGGGTCAGCTCCTTGATGCTGTCGACCGGCTTGCCGTCGACGCTCACGATCACATCACCCGACTTGATGCCGGCCGCGAGCGCGGGGCTGTCCGGCTGGACCATGGCCACCAGCGCGCCCTTTTCGGACTTGAGCGACAGGCTCTCGGCGATCTCCTTGGTCATCGGCTGGATCTGGACGCCGAGCAGTCCGCGCTCGACCCGGCCGCTGTCCTTGAGCTGCGCCACGACCGGCCCGGCAAGCGAGGACGGGATGGCGAAGCCAAGCCCGATGCTGCCGCCGCTCGGCGAGTAGATCGCCGTGTTGATGCCGATCACGTTGCCGTCCATGTCAAACAGCGGGCCACCCGAGTTGCCGCGATTGATCGCGGCGTCGGTCTGGATGTAGTCGTCGAACGGACCCGACTGGATGTCGCGGCCGCGCGCCGACACGATGCCCGTGGTCACGGTGCCACCGAGGCCGAACGGATTGCCGACCGCCATGACGGCTTGGCCGACGCGGACCTTGCTGGCGTCGCCGAAGGTCACGAACGGCAGGGCCTTGTCGCTCTCGACCTTGAGCACGGCGAGGTCGGTCTTCTCGTCGCCGCCCAGCATCTTGGCCGGCAACTTGGTGCCGTCCGACATGGTGACGGTGATCGAGTCGGCCTTCGACACGACGTGGTAGTTGGTGACGATCGTGCCCTTGGCGTCGACGATGAAGCCGGTGCCGACAGCCTGGCCCTTCTCACCCGACGGACGCTGCTTGCCGTCCGGACGGCCCTGGGGCTTGCCCTGCTGGCCGAAGCGCTCGGCGAAGCGCTGCATGAACTCTTCCATCTGCTTGTCCTGCGGACCGGACGCGCGGACGTCGTCGCCATCGTCGCTGCCAGCCTTCATGGTCACGGCGACATTGACGACCGCCGGGGTCACCTTGGCGGCGAGATCGGAGAAGTCCTGCACGACCTGCGGAGCGGCGATCGCTGCGGGTGCGCTGAACATCGGGACGATGAGTGCGGGGGCGGTAAGCGCTGTGGTCAGCGCCAGGGCGGTTAGAATACGGCTCTTGGTCTTTGTCATGAACAACCTCCTTTAGGGGCCTCGGAAAGGAATATGGGGGGTGGCCCGTGGCGCCCGGATGGCCGCCCGATTGAATGTTTGTATAGTTGGGGGTGATTGCGTCCGGGCCGGGAATGGCGTCAAAGGCTGCACCGCAGGCGTTGAACCGACAGAAGAAGGCAGCCGTGAAAATCCTCCTCGTCGAAGATGACAAGCAGACCGCCGATTACATCGCCAAGGGCCTGCGCGAGCACAGTCACGTGGTCGACCACGCCGACAACGGCCGCGACGGCCTCTACCTCGCCACCGGCGAGAAGTACGACGTGCTGATCGTCGACCGCATGTTGCCGGCCATGGACGGGCTGTCGCTGGTCAAGGCGGCCCGCACATCGGGCGTGAAGACGCCGGTGCTGTTCCTCACTACCATGGGCGGCGTCGACGACCGCGTGGCTGGCCTGGAAGCCGGCGGCGACGACTATCTCGTAAAACCGTTCGCCTTCGCCGAGCTGCTGGCGCGCGTCAGCGCGCTCGCCCGCCGGCCGCCGATCATGGCCGCAACCTCGCTCAGTGTCGGCGACCTGCAGATGGACCTGCTCGCCCGCACCGTGACGCGCGCCGGCAAGCGCCTCGAGTTGCTCGCCCAGGAATTCAAGATCCTCGAATACCTGCTGCGCCACGCCGGCGAGGTGGTGACCCGCACCATGCTGCTGGAGAAGGTCTGGGATTTCCATTTCGACCCCAAGACCAACATCGTCGAGACGCACATCAGCCGCCTGCGCTCGAAGATCGACAAGGGCTTCGACAAGCCCCTGCTCCACACCGTCAGGGGGGCTGGCTATGTCATCCGAGCGCCTGATTAGGTTGCTGCGGTCGGCCAGCTTCCGGCTGACGCTGATCTACGCGGTGCTGTTCGTGGTCTCGGCCGGAGCGCTGTTCGCGATGGTCTACGTGACGGCGACGGCGGCGATGCAGAACGACATGGCCGCCGTGCTGCGCACCGAGGCGCTGCAACTCACCGAAATCCATCGCCGCAGCGGCCTGGCCGGCCTCGCCGACCAGATCACGCGGCGCATGAACTTCCGCACGCGCGGCCCGATCTTCTACCTCCTGCAGGCCCCAAACCGCCGCGTCGTGGTCGGTAATCTGCCCGGCATGCCGCCGGTCAACGGCGTCATCGACTTCGTGCCCGAGCCCGACGCCGCGGAGGCAGAAACCGAGCGGCCCAAGCTCACCGGCTATGGCCTCACCCTGTCCGACGACTCGTTCCTGCTGGTCGCCCAGGATGCCAATCGCCTC
This sequence comes from Alphaproteobacteria bacterium, assembly GCA_947474005.1. Taxonomy (GTDB): domain Bacteria; phylum Pseudomonadota; class Alphaproteobacteria; order Reyranellales; family Reyranellaceae; genus Reyranella. Next base: position 61,850 of record CANJHI010000008.1, read on the forward strand.
GTCGACATGCAGAGAGCCATCGTGCGCGCCTTCGCGTGGGCGGGCGGCCTCACCCTGCTGCTGGCGGTCGCCGGCGGCGCCTGGCTCGGCAACACCTTCCTGCGCCGCATCGACACCATCACCCGCACCAGCCGCGCCATCATGGAAGGCGACCTCTCGGCCCGCATTCCCGTGCGCGGCACGCAGGACGAGTTCGACCAGCTCGTCACCAACCTCAATGCCATGCTGAGCCGCATCCAGCAGCTCATGGACGGGCTGCGCCAGGTTTCGAGCGACATCGCCCACGACCTGCGCACGCCGCTCGGCCGCCTGCGCCAGCATCTCGAGGATGCGCGCGAGCGGGCGAAGACCACTGCGGAGTACGACGAGGCGACCGACGCTGCCATCGAGGAGGCCGATGGCCTGCTCGAAACATTTTCCGCCCTGCTGCGCATCGCCCAGGTCGAAGCAGGTGCGCAAAAGAGCGCCTTCAGCGAGCTCGACTTCTCTGGCCTGGTGCGCAGCATCGGCGAGGCCTACCAGCCGGCGGCCGAGGATTCCCGGCACCGGCTGCAGATCGACGTTGAGGACGGCGTCAGCCTGACCGGCGACCGCCAGCTCCTCGCTCAGATGATCTCCAACCTGATCGAGAACGCGCTCAACCATACGCCCGAAGGCTCCACGGTATCGGTCGGCCTGCGCAAGACAGGCGCGGGCTTCGAAGCCGAGGTCGCCGACGACGGTCCCGGTATTCCCGCGACCGAGCACGACAAGGTGTTCGACCGCTTCTATCGCCTCGACCGCAGCCGTTCGACCGCCGGCAGCGGCCTTGGCCTGGCCCTCGTCAAAGCGATTGCCGGCCTGCACGGTCTCGTGATCCGGCTCGAGGACGGCAAGCCGGGTCTGCGCGTCGTCCTGAGCGCATGAAACCTCTCACATCAACAACACCTCACCCTGAGGAGGCCCGAAGGGCCGTCTCGAAGGGTGGGCTACAGTATGACTGATCACACCCTTCGAGACGCCGCGCTTCGCGCGGCTCCTCAGGGTGAGGGTGTGCAGACGCGAGCGGCATGACAACCCTGCCCTGGCTCTGGATTCCGCTCACCATCTTCGCGGCCCTCGCCCAGACCGTGCGCAACACCGCGCAGCGCCGGCTGACCGACGATCTGGGTGCGCTCGGCGCCACGCTGGTGCGCTTCTTCTACGGCATGCCGATCCTCGCGCTATGGCTGGGTCTCGTCATCGGCGTCGGCGGCCAGGCCCTGCCGCCGCTCACGACGGGCTTCGCCATCTGGGTACTGGTGGCGGCGTTGAGCCAGATGGCCGGCACGGCGCTCCTGTTGCGCGCCATGGCTGCGCGCAGCTTCGCCATCGGCCTCGTCTACTCCAAGAGCGAAGTCATCCAGGTCGCACTCTTCTCCGTCGTCTTCCTGGGCGAGCGGCTCTCCCTCGTCACCGCCTTCGCCATCGTGCTGGCGACGCTCGGCGTCGTCCTGTTGTCGCCTCGCCCAAAGAGCGCCGTGCCGATCCGCGGCTGGGCCGATCCCGCGGCGCTGTTCGGCCTCGCCTCGGGCTCCGCCTTCGCCATCTCCGTCGTCGGCTATCGCGGCGCCACGCTGGCGCTGGATGCCGGCTCGCCCTTCCTCGGCGCCGCCGGCACCCTGTTCTGGAGCCAGCTTGCCCAGACTGTGCTGCTCGGAGCCTGGTTACTCGTGCGCACGCCAGCGGTTGTGCTGGGCGTGCTGCGCGAATGGCGCATTTCGCTGTTCGCCGGCATCGCCGGCGCCGCGGCCTCGATCGCCAACGTGACGGCGCTGGCGCTCGAACCGGCGTCGCATGTGCGGACGCTGATCCTGATCGAAGTGCTCTTCACCTATTTCGTGTCTCTGCGCATCTTCCGCGAGACGATCAGCCGGCGCGAGATCGCCGGCATCGTGCTGGTGATCGCAGGCGTCGCGCTGGTGCTCTCTTCCGCGAACTAGTCCAGCAGGTCGCGACAGCCGAGATCATCGAAGGCGAGGTGGATACGTTCGAGGTTGTTCCACCAGATCACGGGCGGAATCTTGCCGGCGTGCTGCCAGATCGGCAGCGTGATCAACCACAGCACCGACAGGCGGTAATCCTCCTGCAGCGCGCGACGGTCATAACCCTGCACGCCGTTCGCGACCAGCTCATCGTGATAGCTGTCGAGCAGTCGTCCCTCAATCTGCTGCCGCCGCTCGGGGTACCAATGCATCGCCATCGTGTAGGCGAGGTCAGCCGTCCCCACGCCGAGGCGCCAGGCGTCCCAGTCGAACAGCACGGCATCCCGAGGCTCGACATTGCCAGCGCCGCCGGGCCGCGGCAGGAAGCAGTTCCAGACATGGGCGTCGCCGTGAACGATCGTCATGTGGCGGTGGCTGCGATAGCGTACGGACAGGTTCGGCGCTTGATCGAGCAATCGCCGATAGAGCTCGCGCCGCTCGAGCGAAAGCCGGTCGCCGACTGCCTCGGCGAAGAGCGCAAACTGATCCACCAATCGTTTCATGAATTGGTCCATGGCGGCGGCGTCCGGCCACTCGCCCACCGTCGTACCCAGGCGGGGATCGTCCCACCACGCCGCATGAAAGCGCGCCTGCGTTCGAACGATGCTCTCGCACTGTTCGAGCGTGGGCGGCAACGGCCAGGTCGTTGCGATGAGGTGCGAGTCCGTCAGGTCTTCAAGCAGGAGATGCCACGCCTTGGTGCCAGCCTCACAATGGGCATCGAAACAGCGCGGAACGAGGCCTCCAGGCATCTTTGAGGCGACCTCGGTATAGAATGCGACTTCCCTGCGGCCGCCTTCCCATTCGCCGCCGGGCCCGCCAACCAGCCCCGTCTTCAGCATGAGCGACTGAGGCGCGCCGTCATGCGAGCCCTCATAAGTCAGGCGCAGCCGGAAAAAGTACGAGAGCAAGGTCGGAAATGACTTCTCGACCGTGACCTCGGCGACCCGGCCGTCACCAAGAATGCCGGACCGGCGAAGCGCTTCGGTAATCTGCTCGGCGCCGGCCGCCTTCGGGAGTGATTGCATCGTTGACCTCTGCTCCTATGCGCCGACAATAGTGCAATGAACGCACGTCCGCTCCTCGCCTACGTCGGCAGCTACACCACGCCCGGGCGCAACGGCCATGGCAATGGAATCAACGTTTACGGGGTCGATGCCCGTACTGGCGCGTTCTCGCACCTGCAGCATGTCGGCGGGTTGGAGAACCCTTCGTTCCTAGCGATCGATCCGTCCGGTCGCTTTCTCTATTCAATTCATGGTGATCGCAGCGAAGCGACCGCCTTCGGCATCGATCAGCGGACCGGCCGTCTCAGCCTGCTCAATCGAGAGTCGACCGGCGGCTACAACCCGGTGCATCTCGCCCTCGACACCACCGGCTCCTTCCTCGCCGTGGTGAACTACGGTTCGGATTCGCTGGCCGTGCTGCCGATCAGGACGGATGGCCGGCTCGCCCCATACAGCACCCTGACACCGGTCGAGGGAACGCTGGGACCGCACCGCGTGCAGCAGCGCAACATGGCGCCGCACCATATCCCGCTCGATCGGCAGGGCCGCTTCTTCTACGTCCCCTGCAAGGGATCCGACTGTGTCGTCGCCTATCGTCTCGATGAAAAGCGCGGCGTGCTGGTCGAAGCCGCCCGGGTGACGGCCCGTCCCAGTGCCGCCCCGCGCCATATCGACTTTCATCCGACGAAGGCTCTGGCCTATGTCATCAACGAACTTGATTCGACGATCACGACCTACCGCCAGGATCGCCGCAGCGGCAAGCTCACGCCGCTCCAGACCATCCCTTCCACGCCGTCGGACTTCACCGGCTACAGCACCGGGGCCGAGATCTGGCTCGATCGGCCCGGCCGCAATGTCTACGTCTCCAACCGTGGCCATGACAGCATCGGTGTCTTCGCCGTCGATCCTGCCGCCGGCACGCTTTCGCCCAAGCAGTGGGTGCCGACCAAAGGCAGCACGCCGCGCTTCTTTGCGTTCGATCCGGCCGGCAGGCATCTCTACGTCGCCAACCAGGATGGCCATTCGATCGTCACCTACAACGTCGGTCGCGACGGCCGCCTCGCACCGAATCCGGCTCGCGTGAAAGTCGGCAGCCCGGCCTGCATCGTCTTTTCCCGATAGCGGCCGGGTGCGGCGCGGTCAGCCTTCTTCCGTGAAGGCTTCCTGTCGCGCTTTCTTAATACTGGGGAGGGCCATCAGGATCAGGAGTGCCGCCGTGGTGATGAGAAGGCCGAGACTGATCGGCCGCTCGAGGAACACCATCGGATCGCCACGCGAAAGCAGCATGGCACGACGGAAGTACTCCTCCATCTGCGGCCCGAGCACGAGCCCGAGCAGGA